>DAINCT010000259.1:0-5793 GCA_036732245.1 Chloroflexota bacterium
GATCACGAAGAGGAACGACATCCGCATCGAGCAGGATCACCTCTTTGAATCGACTGTGGAGCAGGGCATACGCCTTGCTCTCCCAGCCACGCATCTGGGACGCGGAATGGCCCTCACCGTGCTCGAGGAGATCGATGCACTCGACGCCGAATCGATCGAGGAGGTCGATCATTTCGTCCGACATCTCAACGCGTCCCCGGTACCATACCTGTACCGGAAGGGCACAACCATGAACCCGACGTAAGAGCGAGAGGCAGACCCACGCGCAGGTGAAGTAGCGCGTGCCACCCGCAACCATGACGATGCCTCTGCCGGCATAACGGTCCGTTGGATACGGTCCAGCCGCGAGAACTGCCTGGTCTTGTCGACGATGGTATTCCCGCAACTGTGCAGGCGAGACTGCTTCGGCGGTTTGATGGCTCCAGATGCCGGGTGACGACCCAATTTCGCGGGGTTTCGGTGCAGGTTGTATCGTTCCAGGACTGAGTTGGAGCGGCTTGCGCCGGCGTAACTCGCGGATCGTCAGGACGGTCTGCCTCCAGAAGTCCGCTGTGCCCCTTCCCGTCGCAGAGCGTCGCTTGCTCATTCGCGTACCCTTCAGTCGTTTGCGGGCGGCGAGCAGGCCCGAACGAACTTGTCGGCGAGTACCGTCAAGCCACGCCAGTCTAGTTGGGAGACGAGTTGTTCGCTGACCAAACTGCTTCCCACGGCGACCGTGTACGCCCCAGCGTCCAGGAACGCTCCGCAGTTATGCAGATCCACTCCTCCCGTTGGTATCAACGGGATGTCGGGAAGTGGACCGCGTATGTCCTTGATGTACGAGGGCCCCAGTCGCCCGACCGGGAAGACCTTGACGAGATCAGCGCCCGCTTGCCAGGCAGCCAAAATTTCGGTCGGCGTGAAGGCGCCACATACGACGGATATGCCGTGTTCACGTCCACAGTCAATAACGGCCGGAAGATAGGCGGGAGTCACCAGGAATTGCGCTCCAGCGAGAATGCAGCTGCGCGCGTCTTCGGCGTTCAGCACCGTTCCGGCTCCAATGCGCACCTGCTCGTTCAGCGCTGCCCGGACCTGCGCGATCGCCGTTAAAGCAGTGCGATTGGTGAGCGTGAATTCGATTGCCCGCATTCCACCTTCGACCAGGGCACGCGTGATCGAGACAGCATGCGCGAGGTCGGGCAGGCGCACGATCGCGATCGGCTGACGGGGGGCCAGGAGGTTCCCGGGTCGTACTCCCGGCTTATTGAGTTCCGTCACGCCGTCCTACCCCTCCGTCCCTGTGCTCGAAACCGATCGGCAACGTTCCGCTACGACCGGGTCCGTGTGGCAACCGTACTACAATATCATCCTGAGAAGCGCATCGGACCCCGGGCGTGACGGCAGTGAATGTGAGATTTCGCAGGTTCAACGTAAGGACCCGCACCGGGGAAGTGACCACAGTTCACAGCAATCTTCCCGCGGGAGTGCACGATTAGCGGCATTGACCCCAGCGAGTCCCCAATCGACGTCGTGACCCTGGGTGAGGCCATGGTGGTAATGGTGCCCCAGCGACGAGGCTCCCTGGATTCGGTCGATCTGTTTAAAAAAGATTTCGGAGGCGCCGAGTCGAACCTCGCCATTGGCCTGGCCCGCCTGGGCCACCGAGCTGCATGGATCAGCAGTCTCGGCGACGATCCGTTTGGCCGCTACATCTACGGGCGGCTCCTGGCGGAGGGAGTCGAGGTGTCACAGGTGAATATCGATCCTCATCATCCGACCGGACTGTATATAAAGGAGTTCTCGGACGGGCCCGGCGGGATCGGGACAAAGGTCTATTACTACCGGTCGGACTCGGCGGCCAGCCACCTGGTGATTGACGACCAGGTTCTTCGCAAATACTCGGCAGCCCGCTATCTCTTCGTCACCGGTATCACCCCGGCACTTGGTGTTGAAAGCCACGAGATTGTACTGAAAGTTATTGCACAGGCCCGACAGTTGGGTATTAAAATCGTCTTCGATCCGAACTTGCGGCTCAAACTCTGGAACATCGAAGAGGCCCGCAACACACTCGACGTCGTGGCGCGCCTGGCCGATATCGTACTTTCCGGTCTCGGGGAAGCCCAACTGCTCACCGGAGCCGGTTCGGCCCAGCAGGCGGCCAGGGCGTATCTCGATCGAGGCGCCGAGATAGTAGTCATCAAACTCGAGGCCCGGGGAGCGTATTTCGAGACCGAGTCGGAGCGAGGCACGGTACCGGCGTTTACGGTGGAAGCAGTCGACGAGATCGGAGCCGGCGATGCTTTTGATGCCGGACTTCTCTCCGGGCTGCTGGACGGGCTTGCCCTTCCTGGGGCGGTCGAGCGTGGCTGTGCGCTGGGTGCTCTGGTGGTCACCGTCCCCAGCGATCACGCAGCTCTTCCGAACCGTCAAGATCTCCAACGTTTCATGGCGACGGCCGGCAGGAGCTCAGACGTGTGCAATCTGTGAAGATCACTGCAATGGAGTGCTTCCCGGTTCCGCCACGCTGGCTATTTCTCAAGTTGTCGACAGATGAGGGCCTCGTTGGTTGGGGTGAACCCGTGCTGGAGGGCCATGTCGGCGCAGTGGAAGCGGCCGTGATGGAGGCCGGAGAGTACCTGATCGGCCATGATCCCGGGCGGATCGAAGATCTCTGGCAGGTCCTGTATCGTGGGAGATTTTATCGCGGTGGGCCCGTCTTGATGAGTGCCATGGCCGGGATAGACCAGGCGCTCTGGGATCTCAAAGGGAAGTTACTTGGCGTACCTATACATGACCTCCTGGGAGGAGCAGTTCGGGAGAAGGTGCGTGTCTACTCCTGGATCGGTGGAGATCGCCCCTCCGATGTCGCGGCCGCCGCGCTGGCCCGATCCGAATCCGGTTTCTCTGCCGTCAAGATGAATGCCTCGGAGGAAATGAATTACATCGACTCCTTCCAAAAGGTGGAGACAGCGGTGGCGAGAGTGGCCGAGGTGCGCGCAGCCGTCGGAGAGGACTTTAGCATCGGGGTCGACTTTCATGGTCGCATCCATAAGAGTATGGCCAAGATACTCGCCAAGGAACTGGAGCCGTATCACCCGATGTTTATCGAAGAGCCCGTGCTATCGGAGAATGGCGAGGCACTGCGCGAGATTGCCGCGCACAGCACCATCCCGATTGCCACAGGGGAACGGTTGTACTCTCGATGGGATTTCAAAAACCTCCTACACGACGGCTACGTCGACATTATTCAGCCGGACCCTTCGCACGCCGGTGGCATTTCGGAAGTAAAGAAGATAGCCGCCATGGCAGAGGCGTACGATGTGGCGCTGGCGCCACATTGCCCGCTCGGACCCATAGCTCTTGCCGCCTGCCTGCAGATCGACGCCTGCACTCCAAACGCCTTCATTCAGGAAGAGAGCCTCGGCATTCACTACAACCAGCAGAGCGATCTCCTCGACTACCTGGTCGATTCCAGCGTGTTTTCTCACCGCGACGGTCACGTGGCGGTGCCTCGGGGTCCGGGGCTCGGAATTCAAATCGATGAAGAGGAGGTCCGCCGGGGTGCCGAACTCGGCCACCGCTGGCGGAATCCACTCTGGCGGTTGCCCGACGGTACTGTCTCAGAGTGGTAATTAGGCACCAGTGCTGCTTATCCATTCCTTATCGTTCTCAAATGCTAGTTACACGATCCCGTCTCATACTCGAGATGTGCCCCTGAAAACTCTCGATCGGGGACGTTGAGACTCACGTAGCTCAAAGGATATAAAAAAATGACACTCAGTTTCCTGGTCGCGACGACGGCCCAACTCTTCATCTTTGCCATCATTGCGCGCTCCCTGCTGTCCTGGTTCCCAGGTGTGCGCGCGCTGACCCCGGTCAGCGCATTCTTGACCGAGGCGACTAACCCCGTGCTTCAACCAATTCAGCAACGCCTTCGACCGGTGGGAGGGTTCGACTTCTCTCCGATCGTGGCTATTCTCCTGTTGAGTGTGTTGGAGTCACTCGTGCTGAGCCTCCTGGGAGGTCATTAGCTGCTGAGAAAGCAATAACGCGGCCCCCGACTCTTGCGTGAGTGAGTGCTGGGGGCTGCCTTTTACGTGCCCGGTTCAATCTGGCTTCCGAGTGCCAGGTGAGGGGTACGGCGACGTTCGGCTTGCTCAGTCTTGGAAGGCGGAGTCTGCGGCGGACCCGCCTACGCGCGCTAACTCAAGGAAGTTGGCACTTTCCCCTGTCTGCAGTTCACGCGCGGCTTGGACCATAGCACCGTACGCGGCGAAGGCAAACGCCCCGCCCACCGAGATGCGACGTACCCCGATCCCGGCCAATTCGTTCACACTCGGCCCTCCGGGCCGAAGCAGCACATTGACCGGGCGGCCGACGGATCGCACCAGCGTTGCAATATCGTCCAGGCGGGTGAGGCCCGGAGCATACAGTACATCGGCTCCAGCCTCGCTATACAGTCGCAGCCGAGCGATCGTGTCCTCCAAGTCCGCTCTACCGTGCAGGTAGTTTTCCGCCCGGCCGGTCAGAACAAGATGAACCGGGCCGGAATGGGCGACTTCGGCAGCGGCGCTGATTCGCTCGGCTGCCATCTCAGGAGAATAGATCGGCTCATCCTCCCGGCCTGTGAAGTCTTCAATCGAGCAGCCGGCCAAACCGGCCTGGAGGGCGAGACGAACCGTTTCTGCCACCTCTACGGGATCATCGGAGAAACCATTCTCCAGGTCGGCGGATATCGGAAGCCGGGAGGCACCGGCGATCTCGTTCGCATGCGCAAGCGCCTCGTCGCGGCTTACGCTTCCATCGAGCCTACCCAGCGTGGCCGCGTAGCCGCTGCTGGTGGTCGCCAGGGCTTCGAACCCCAACCACGCGAGCAAGCGCGCGGAACCCAGATCCCATGGGTTTGGCAGCAGCAAGGCCGCGGTGCCATGGTGCAAAGCGAGAAACAACTTGGCCTGCTGCGCCTGAAGGTCCAGGGCCGCCACATCGTCTGTACCCACGTGTTCAGTCTACTCCGGGCTCTCAGAGGCGGAGTAATCGAGAGAGCGCGTTGCGAAGACAGGTCGAACCACCACGAGCGAGCTGCCCAGGGAGTCACTCTTGCCGTCTCGCAATCTCACGTCGGATGCAACCGGCTCGGCTCGCTTGTCATTGGTCGTTATACGTAGGGATCGCCCGGCGTGGCGATCTGCCCTGGCCTCTCCGTGCACCATCGGGTGGCAGGCGCGCCGGTCTGGCCGTACGAAGATTGGGGTACATGGTGACGATGGTCGACACATAGTGCGAGAGAGCGACCGGCCCACTACCTCCTCCGTACTTCCGAAAACGAGTAAAGAGATAGAGGTGGCGAGTCAGAGTGGGCTGGACTCCGACTCGCCGAGAACAGTCGAACGAAGCGCTACCCGCTGATGATCAGCACGCTATTTGAAGTCGTGGTGCCGTGCGCCGTGCTTATGCTGACGACCTGACCAACTTTGATGTCGCTCAGCGTTCCAGCCACGGTCTTGGAAAGCGTCGCATTGCTGGCCAGGGTGTACGTTACATCCTGGCCGGCGCGGTTCTTGAGCGTGATCGTACCTGATGTCGCACTGACAATGGTCCCGCCCGCCCGAAGATCCACATGCGGCTTTGTGCCGGTTTTGGGAGTGGGCGTGGCACCGGTATGAACCTTCGGCGTACGCGTGGCGGTCCCAGCCGGCTTGTGTGTGACGGTGGAGGACGTCGTCTTGGGATGCGAGGACTCAAGATGAACGTCTGTCGCCGTGGTTGAGCCCGTGGCGGCGAGGGTCAGGCTGACCGCCGTACCCGCCG
>DAINCT010000260.1:0-5790 GCA_036732245.1 Chloroflexota bacterium
ACCCGGCTGAGGCACAGAAGGCCGAAGCAGCCGCACGCCTCGCCGGGTTGGGCTGCCTTGCTGCACTTCAATCGGGTGGAGAGCTTCGATCCGGACGCGGTGGTGATGAGCGACCAATTAGTCGCGCTGATGGATAGAGTGGCAATGACCGGTGTGCCAGTGGTCACCGTGTCTATGGGAACGCCATATGCGCTGTCGCGTATGCGCGATACATCGGCACAGATCTGTAGTTACAGCACCTGTGATGCATCACTGCGGGCCACGCTGCGGGTTCTGAAGGGCGAAGTTTCAGCGCCCGGGATACTGCCGGTGGAGCTGAAACCGGTCGCCTTGATGACGTAAGCGTCTTCCACGCTCCACACATCGGCATAATGAGAGGATTTGCCCTCGGAGTGTGGGAAGGATGGCCAAGACGGGCAACCAGTCGCCTCTACCGTTGCACAACGTGCGCGTACCAGAGTCGGGAAGCTATCGCATCAAACGAGTTGGACCGGTCGCGCGCTGGCTTCTCCAGGGACAGACGAGCGAGGTAGAGGGCCCATACGAGCGAGCGCATGCCCAGCACCAGCATGCCTGGTGGCGAGTGGTGTGTCTGACGGGGGTCGACTATTTCTCTTCGTTGGGCTATGCACCCGGGATCGCGGCGCTCTTCGCCGGTGTGCTGTCGCCGATCGCGACGTTGGTGCTGGTAGCAGTGACACTCTTGGGAGCGCTTCCGATGTACAAGCGCGTCGCCCAAAGCAGCCCGCACGGCGATGGATCCATTTCGATGCTCGAACGCCTCTTGCCCTGGTGGCAGGGGAAGCTGTTCGTACTGTGTTTGATTGGTTTCGTCGTCACCGGGTTCGTCATAACCATCACGCTTTCGGCGGCGGACGCGGCGGCGCACCTGGTGGAAAACCCGATGGCGCACTCGATCAGAGGTGGGAATCTGGTCGTTACCGTGATCCTGATTGTGCTGCTGGGAGCAGTGTTCCTGCGCGGCTTCAGTGAGGCCATCGGCATCGCCGTTGTGTTGGTCGCGGTCTACATATCACTCAATCTAATCGTGATCGGTGATGGCTTGATACGGATCGCGCGTGATCCGAGCACCATTTCTGCATGGCAAGCCGCGTTGTCGCACGCTCACGGCAACCCGGCTCTGACGGTGGCGGCCGCGGTCATCGTCTTCCCGAAGCTGGCACTAGGACTATCGGGCTTTGAAACCGGTGTGCTTGTGATGCCGCTCATCAAGGGGGACCCGGGAGACGATCCGGAGCATCCGGCCGGTCGCATTCGGAATGCGCGGAAGCTGTTGACGACGGCTGCCGTCATCATGAGTTTCTTTTTGTTAACAAGCAGTTTCGTGACCACGCTGCTCATTCCCGCCAGGTACTTCAAGAATGGGGGACCGGCTGAGGGTCGAGCGCTGGCCTACCTGGCTCATACCACCCTCGGAAACGGGTTTGGTACGCTCTACGACATCAGCACGATTTGCATCCTCTGGTTTGCCGGCGCGTCGGCGATGGCCGGTCTACTCAACATCGTTCCCAGATACCTTCCCAGGTATGGGATGGCGCCCGACTGGACGCGCGCGAGTCGTCCCCTGGCGCTGCTGGTGACCGCCATCTGCCTGTTTGTTACTCTGATTTTCAAAGCCGATGTCAATGCGCAGGCCGGCGCGTATGCCACCGGGGTCCTGGCCATCATGACGTCGGCCACGATTGCCGTTACCCTGTCCGCGCGACGTAAGCACCAACGCAGGGCCACGATCGCCTTCAGTGTGGTCTCCGCCATCTTTCTTTACACCCTGGGGAATACCGTTATCTCGCAGCCGGCGGGAATCCAGATCGCCGGGTGTTTCATCCTGGTCATCGTCGTGACCTCCCTGATCTCACGCGTGTTTCGTTCCACTGAACTGCGGGTCTCCAAGGTGGTCTTCGATGATGAAGCTCGGCGCTTCGTGGAAGAAGCTTCGCACGACACGATACGGATCATCGCGAACCATCCGGACGAAAGGAATGCCCGCGAATATCTCGTGAAGGAGCGAGAACAACGCGCAGACAACCACATCCCGCCCGGAGACACTGTGCTCTTTCTAGAAGTGACGGTTGCTGATGCGTCCGATTTCGCGCCGGTGCTCGAGGTGCATGGTGAGGAGATCGGCGGCTACCGCGTGTTGCGAGCGGAGAGTGCCGCGGTGCCGAATGCGATCGCCGCCATCTCGTTGCATATCCGGAATACGACCCATCAGCGGCCGCACGTCTACTTCGGGTGGTCCGAGGGAAATCCACTGAAGCACCTGGCGTATTACATTCTGTTTGGCGAAGGCGACATCGCGCCGCTCACCCATGAGGTGCTGCGCCAGGCGGAACACAATCCCAAGAAGCGTCCCGCCATTCATGTCGGCTAGAGCATCGGAACCGGTGCATATGTCACCCGTGCAAACCGGCGGCGCTAAGAGAACGGAGGACGAGCGCACAGGCGATGATGATCAGTGCGGCCAGGGCCACACCGGTTAGATCCAGGCCCAGGTTTCCGGCCAGGCGGACCCAGCCGCGTCCGGCGGACTCGCTCTCATGTCCGCATTCGGGTGCCGTTTGCACCTCCCGGCGGTGCAGGATGAGCGCTGGGATCGAAACAATCGCCAGAATGAGGAAGAGCAGAGCCAGCGAACCGCTGATCGGGCGCAACAACATGAAGATGACTGCGTCGACCACCAGGAGCAGCAGCACATACACGGTCCATTGTACCCTCGGGCGAAAGCGTCAAGCTGCCGGCAGCGACAGTGAAAAGGAACGGTGACCGATATGGCGGAAAAAAGCACAAGGCGCATGGACGTCACTCTGATCGACGGAATGCACTTCCAAGCTACCGGAAAGAACAACGTCTCGGTTTCGATCGATAGCTCTCACGATGATGGCGGCGTCAGTTCCGGCCCGACTCCAATGGAACTCATGTTGGTGGCCCTCGGTGGCTGCACCGGAATGGACGTGATCTCGATCCTGCGCAAGAAACGACAGGATGTTACCGCCTATCGGGTTGAGGTGACCGGCACGGTGTCCGACGATTTTCCGCACGTGTATACGCACATCGCGATCCGCCATGTCGTCGTGGGCAATGGCATATCCGACGAGGCGTTGCGTCACGCGATCGAGTTATCCGAAACAAAGTACTGCGGCGCTCACGCCATGCTCAAGCAGGCGACCGAAATGACGACGAGCTACGAGACCGGGCCGGCGCGCGCCTCGGATTAAAGGATCGGCTCCGTCCTTCAGGAGGAAGGCCATGACACACGTCGACGTCCCGGAATGGTTCAACGCGGCCTGGTACTGCGTCGACCGGAATATTGCGGAGGGACGGGGCAAGAACGTTGCGATTCTCTGCGGCGAACGCGTCATCACCTACCAGGAAATGAGCGACTGCGTGAATCAGACGGGTCACGCGCTGCGAACTCTCGGGGTAGAGATGGAGAATCGTGTGCTGCTACTTCTACCCGATTGTCCCGAATTGGCGTACTGCTTCTTTGGCGCCATGAAGATCGGGGCCGTCCCCGTGCCGGTTAACACACTGCTGACGGCGCAGGATTACAGGAAACTCCTCCAGGATAGCCGGGCAAAAGTGCTGGTGGTGAGTGATGTCCTGTACGACACGATCGAACCGATTTTGGGTGAACTGGAGTATGTGCGCGGTGTCGTGGTGGTGGGTGACGTGCCGGGCCAACTTCAATTCGATGAGCTGATAGCCGTCCAGGAGAGCGCGCTCGAACCGGCGCGGACGCACCGCGACGATGCCGCTTTCTGGCTGTACACGTCGGGGACGACCGGGTTGACGCGGGCCGCGATCCATCTGCACCACGATCTGGTGTACTGCGTCGAACACTACTTTAAAGGCGTGCTCGGAATCCACGAGGGAGATCGGACGTTTTCTATTGCGAAGCTCTTCTTTGCATACGGTCTCGGCAATGCGCTGTATGCGCCCTTCGCAGTCGGCGCCTCGACCGTGCTGTATCCCGGCCGACCGCAGCCGGAAGCGGTGTTCGACGTCGTCGACCGATTCCGGCCGTCGCTGTTCTTTGGTGTGCCGACCGCCTACGCCGGCATGCTCCACGCCGCGGAACGAGGCGCGACCTCGCACATGTCGTCGGTGCGGCTGGCAGTATCAGCCGGCGAATCACTCCCGCCGAGCATCTACGAACGGTGGCTGGAGCGGTTCGGGGTCGAGATCCTGGACGGCATCGGCTCGACCGAAGTACTGCATATCTTTATCTCGAATCGGGCGGGCGCAGTGCGGCCCGGTTCCACCGGCACGGTGGTTCCCGGGTATGAGGCTCGGGTGCTCGATCCGAACGGCGAATCAGTGCCGGTGGGAGAGGTCGGCAGCCTGACCGTCAAGGGCGACAGCACGTGCGCGGCGTACTGGAATAGGCACGAGATGACGAAGCGCACTATCGTCGGAGAGTGGATCCGCACGGGCGATCAGTATCGAGTCGACGAGGAGGGCTACTACTGGTATGCAGGCCGCAGCGACGACATGCTGAAAGTAAGCGGTATCTGGGTGTCGCCGGTCGAAGTGGAGAGCGCGATCATGGAGCATTCGGCGGTGCTGGAGTGCGCGGTCGTGGCTCACGAAGATGATGACGGATTGGTGAAGCCACGGGCCTTTATCGTGCTCAAGGACCGTGCGGCGGTGAGTGACGACCTGGCGATGACGATTCAGCGATTCGTGAAAGAGAGCATCGCTCCGTATAAGTACCCGCGGTGGATCGAGTTCGTGGACGAGCTTCCGAAGACGGCCACGGGGAAGATCCAGCGATTCAAGTTGCGTGAGGGGCAGGTCCCTTAGCGCATGGATGACGCCGACTCTCGGGTCTTACGCGATAAGGCGACAGTGGTGCTCGAGTCTGTCGACCTCGATCACTACTACGGGGATCTCTGCCTGGTTGATGAAGCCATCGGTTCATTAGGCCGCGCGTTGGCCGATCACACGCCCGCACAGCGTGCCGCGTTTTCAGAGACTCTGAGCACGCATGCCCGTCGGGTTTTGGGGCGATTCATGCTGCGTGCCCCCATGTTGGCGCTGCAGCGGCGGGACCGATTGGTGCTGCGTGCTGGATTGTTAATCAGAGTCGTGCTGGAACAGCGGGTGCGAGATTGGCGCGATGACCTCGTGGAACTCGCGCCGTACTACTACGCAGCCCAACAAGTGGGGCTCTCGCCGCGCGAGCTTTTCGACGATGCAGCCGACTTCGCGGTACCTGAACTTGCCACTATCATGCAGACCTTCGGACGTCGACCAGACGTGACATTGGCTGCTTTCGGTTGGCGCCGTATCGAGAGCCCCGAGGGACCAACGTTCGAAATGTTGGGCTGGAAGGGGGAGCGGACCGGTGCAGTCGTGGGTAGCCCCAGCTGGGATGCCGTGAACGGAGCGATGGTCCGCGATCTTCTGCAATGGATCGAGTCACAAGGAACACGGAAGCGGTCCGAACAAGCGTGACGTTGAGTCGCTGGAGGAGAACACTCATGACCGGCAATCCGTCACTACCTGCGATAATGCAGGTGTTCAGAAAGGGAGTCACCCATGACCCACGAGCGACCGATTGCTCAGATGATTCCAACCGTCATCGAAAATACAAATCGCGGCGAACGCGGTTTCGACATCTATTCCCGTTTGCTGCGAGATCGAATTATCTTCATCAATGTGCCGATTGACGATACCCTGGCCGGATTGGTTGTCGCACAACTACTGTTTCTGCAATCCGAAGACCCGGAACGCGATATCTACATGTACATCGCGAGTGGTGGCGGC
>DAINCT010000261.1:0-5786 GCA_036732245.1 Chloroflexota bacterium
ACGACGCGTTGAAAGCGCTGCGCCCGGAGGCGGCAGGCATGGAAGCGCCGCCGGATCTGATCGCCGCGCTCACGGCCAGGGAACAGTACGACCGTGACGTAGCTCTGTACCTCGCACCCAGCTAGTCGCAATTGGTCACCTGGGAATTGATTCGAGGGAGGATCATTTCCGGCCGGATTTCACGCGTAAAACGCGGTCCCGGGACGTGGATTCGAACCACGGACACGCGGATTTACAGATTGGCCCAACCCGTCCACGGCAGTCCGCATACACCCGCTGGTGTCCGCTCTTTAGGCGTGAAATCCGCCTGTCGCATCCCTCGTTGTCCCCCGCCGTCCCCGGCTATCCGTCCCGGTTACTACGGCGGTTGCTACATGGGTTGCTACACGGCAGGGCTTCATATCGGACAGGCTAAGCGGTGGCCCGGAAGCAGGCATGCGACGAGAAGCAGCGGAATCGGATCCAGCCCGAACTAGCGCAAGAATCTTGTTTCCAGCGTCGCGCAGCCGCGGGGAGAATCGGCTCTTTCGTGCACCGCCGTCACGGCAACTCAATAACAGCCGCAATCGTGTCCTTCACCTGCTGAATATCGCGCATGGTCAACTTGCCAAATCGCCCGGAGATTGCGGATCGAGCAATGGTTTGGACTACCGCCTTGATGTGAGAAGCCCGGGGCAATCCGGCTGCTTGCCAATCGAGTAGTGGACGATCACCAAAGTAGCCGGCAGTCTGGGTTGAAAGGGGCATCATAATGACATCCGCCCGCGAAGCATGGAACGCCCCGCTACTTATTACTACAGCCGGCCGGACCTTGGCACCCGTCTGAGAAGTGAAGATGAACGAAACCCGTACAACGTCGCCGGCCCTAAATCCTGTCGAAGACGTCATCCTCTTCGTTGTCCCAAATCTCGGCCAGCACAGGGTATTCATCGCCACGCAGCGGGATAACTGCCGATACGTCAGAATGTGTGACCCACCGGGGCGGCAGTATGAAGAGTGGATAGGGTGCGGTGGTTACCGCAACCTGCACCGAGACAGACGAGGTGAGTGCTACTAGTTGGTTGGCGCTGCCTAATCCGGCAGCAATGGATCCCGGCAACCCCGGGTTGTGTGAAGATTCAGCGGCAGTACCCATGGAACACCTCTACACGTCGTTGTCGGCTACCCAACCCTCGAACAGGACTCGCGTCTGGTAAGCGGTCGTGGGCACGGGAAATGGTAGGCCAGCCTGTGGCGCCTGGATCTGCACCCGTTGAAGCTCTTGCGTCGTTCGGAATACGTGAGTTACGTCGTCGCTTTCTATGATCGCCCGGTTGAAATTGCCGGTCTTTTGGATATCCGCTCCTAAGAAAGCCTCCTGGGTAAATGGCGTCCGAAGCTCTAGCAGAGCTGAATACTCCTGGAACAGTTGAAGGATCGCGTGCTCCATGTCTTGCGGGACGTCCACAACATTAAGCTTTAGAAACGCCTTTGCTTCGGATCTGCCGATCAAATAATCGTGTGACCCAAGCTCACGGGTGAGACGATTGACGATTCGCTCGCGCTCTTCCTGCTGCTCGGTGTCCGTCATATGGTATGACAAAAGACCGTTAGCTAGTGCAACTATTTGCTCTCGCGCCCTATATACCGCACCCAATGCCAGAGGGTGGACTTGCTGCGACAGCCTCTCGAACACCCCGAATAGTGAGCGCTCCTCCTTAAGTCCAGCCTGTTTTGTCGCGAGGTCCAGAAATCCAATCACGTCCTCAACGCTAATAGGGACCACTTGGGGGATGCCCGGTTGACTGGGCACAACGACAGTCGGGCCGAGCGGCGATGTTATCGATGGATCGATCGGGCTGAGCTGGCCGGTTCGACTCATAACTATTTCGTTTGCGGCCAGCGCGAAGAGCGTCCCGGCACTCAGGGCTCGGTGTGGAATAAGTACGGCTAACTCGCTGCAATACTCTCGCACCATGTTCGCGAGACCCCAAGCGGCGAGTGTCTGCCCTCCGGTCGTGTAAAGAAGCACGTCAATCTTCGAGACCTTCTGGATCCGTTCCAAATGTTCAAACATGACTTGCTGAACATCTGGCGCGATCATGGTGGCAAGGTTCGGCCGATCGCCCCATATGGCGATGAGAAGCCGCGATCCGCGACTTGCTTCTATCTGCCTGATGAGATTTAGACGGCTCTGGCGCGACAAACGTTACCCTCCGCGGAGCGATTCGTCCTGAATGAAGGCTCCGCTCACGTCACTGAGGTGCTACCACCCAGCTACCAAATTGCCCCCCAGACGGCTGCGTGAATCGGAACACATATGGAGCGCTGGCGATCGGCACCTCAAACGCCAACTCCCCGACAAGTTTTTCGCCAGGGGGTATCGAGCCTTCGAGCTTCCCGTTTAACTGTGACGAGATGGACGCCTGGTCATATTTGCGGGAATCCTTGTCCAGCATCGACGCGGATGAGAACGACGAGATGTCGTACGCCTTATTCGTTGTATTCTCAATGGTTAGATCGACGGCCACGAACTGGTTGCCAGCCTTCGGCTTCTCGAACTGGTTAGAAGACACGACGATTCGGGAGGAATTTAACGTAACCCGCACGTCACCGACCTGTGTCGGCTGACCGGGCTGCAGCGTCCCTCGCGCCGCCGTCGGCGACGGACTCGGCGACGGGCTGGGACTGGGTTTCGGTGTCGGACTGGCCGTGGGGCTCGACGTTGGTGACGGAGAGGCGAACGCGGCGACCGTGGGCGCTGTGCTCGGCACTGCTGCCTGCACCGGCGCGCTGGTCGCGGCCTTTTGGAGGGCGGCGATCGTCGCCTGCAGGTCACGTATCTGATTGCTGTTCGCCTTGCTGTTGCTGGTGCAGCCGATGAGCAGGGCCGCTGCAAGCAGGCCAAGGACGAGGTAGTAGCGCATGGTGGGTGCCTCACTTCAGCTCCGTAGGGCACCCGCATTGTACGCCACGCTATCAACCCGCCTTGACTTCACAACTGGCGCGGCAAGTGCTGCGCGGCGGCGCCGCCTCGGCTTTCGGCAGGGCGAGCCTAAGTCGTGCGGTTATGTCCGTCCCTGTCCAGCGCAATCCTAGCCATTCGTTCAAACGCTTATACTGACATACAAGAGGAGCCGCCCGCGCCGCTGGTACGGCCGGGCGGATTGAGCACGGCTGGATAGGACCCGACCGATATGTTACCGATATGCGACACAGAAGGGCCATGTCATCATAGAGGTGTCGCGCTGGTTTGCTGCTTGCCTACTACGGCGGGCCGGGGATCCGCGCGGCAGCTTGTCGCGCCCGCCGATCCTGCTGTCCGAGCCGCCACGCCGCCCGTTTGCCACAGTCCGAGCAGTAGTTATGCCGCCCCGCCGGCCCGACCGGCGAGCGCCGGTACAAACGTAGGTAAGATCCCCCGCACGCGTCGCAGGTCGCCACTTCCCTCGCACGGAGCGCAACGCTCAGCAGTTGCACTGCCAGGACACCGAACGTCCCTTCCGCAATCGCAATGCACGTATAGTCCTCCGCCGACTGGTAGTCCGGACTAAGGGCGACGCGGGGTCGCACGTCACCTTCCTCAAGCCAGTCATTGACGTCGCCCTGGAACCAGACCCGGGCCACAGCACGGCTCCTTGAAAGTTCATCGATTCGTTCCTCCCAACTGCGCTGGCTTCCATATGCCGGCCACTCGCCACGAGCCTTCGCCTGAGTCTCGGCGCTCAACTGGCTCCGATAAATCTGGCGCCAGCACCGCATTCGGGCCTCATAGCGCTCGCCACCGGCTGGCTCATCCGGCTCCGAAGGACGGACCAGTTCGGCCGCCAGATGGACCAGCCACCTGCCTTGGTGGGCGTAGTGAAGCCAGCGGTCCAGTGGCTCGAAGCGCGGCAGATCAGGCGTGCAGTAGACAGCCCGCCCCCACTCATCCTTCACCATCGAATGCGTCCGCGGCCGTCCATGTTCGCAGATACCAAGCGTTCCGTACCGCCGGCCGAACGCAATAACATCGGCGGCGTTTCGGATGCGTGTAAACCGCTCCAACATCTGCCGAGTGTCGCCAACCGGGCGACTCACGTCGGTTGGCAATCGGTACCCTTCCGGTCGGTGCTCCCAGCTCCACGAAAGCCATGTCCCGTCCAGCAACTCGCCGTCGAATGGAGGCAGCACCCTTCCGGTTGGCAACGTCACCTCAGAAGCCCCTGCACCCATCATGGCTCTGCCCCGCCTGTCAAACTCTTGTCAAACTCGCGCTATTGGCAATCCTTGGGAAGTGTACCAGAGTAGCTGTATCCGTAGTGAATCGATGGGATACAGGAGGCGCAACGTGGAAGCATTACTGGTGAAAATCCCCGACGCTGTGCGGGCCACCGGCATCAGCCGCTCCAGGCTGTACGAGCTGATGGCAGCCGGCGATATTGAAGCACTCAAAGTAGGGTCCTCTCGATTGGTGGTGGTGGAGTCGCTGCGGACCTGGGTTGAGCGTCAGCGCATCACGGCCGGCAGGTAGTCGCCATGCCGACGGCCACAGACCCCGATACCCTGCTGGAGGCCGCGCGTGAGTTGCTCGGCGAAGGCATATCGCCTGTCCCAGTCCCATACCGGAGCAAGGTGCCGGTGCTTGAGGCGTGGCAGAAGCTGCGCCTGACGCCGGAGACGCTAGCCGATCACTTCAACGGGACGCTGCAGAACATCGGCGCGCTCAACGGCGCTCCGAGCGGTGGCTTTGTAGACGTTGACCTGGACAGCGACGAAGCTGTGGTTGCCGCCCGTTACCTACTGCCCCCGACCGGGTACATCTGGGGTCGAGGGCAGCGGCCAGCGTCACATTACGGCTATCGCGTTGATGTATCCCCGGCTAAGGGTTCCACGCCTTATGACGACCCGCTGCGTGCGGCCAGCGAGCCGGGGCACCGGCTGTTGGAGCTGCGCAGCACCGGCAGCCAAACGATCATGCCGCCGTCCGTCCATCCATCCGGCGACCCCTACCTGTACCGCGAGCGCACGGCGCCCGCGGTCCTGACCGCCGCTGATCTCGACCAGGCCGTGCACCGCACGGCGGCAGCCGCGCTGCTCGCCCGCTACTGGCCGGGGCAGGGCGCCCGGCACACGGTAGCGCTGGCCTTAGCCGGCTGGTTGCTGCGCCGCGGACTGGACGCTGACGACGCGGCCGACCTCATCCACGCCGCTGCGGTGGCTGCCGGGGACAACGAGGCCGACGACCGGTGCAAGGCGGTGGCAACTACCGCCGCCCGCCTGGCGGCCGGCGACAAGGCAACCGGCTACCCGAACGCCGAGCAACAGATCGAACCGCGGGTGCTGCGCACAGTCGCGGAGTGGCTCGGGGTGGGGGTCAACATGCAACCGGCCAGCAGGCCCGATGAACGGGTGTGGGCGCCGCGCGGCTCGATTCCTACCGCTCCGGCGGTTCCCACTCTGCCAGCGGAGATGCTGCCGGGGCCGCTGCGGCCGTGGATCTGCGATCTTGCGGAGCAGGCCCGTCTCCCGCTGGAGATGTTCGCCGTTCCCGCCCTGGTGGCCCTCGGCACTGTCGTGGGGCGCGCGGTCGCGATCCGCCCCTGGTGCTTCAGCGACTACATGGTCGTACCGAACCTGTGGGGCGCGATTGTCGCAAGCTCCGGGAAGCTCAAGAGCCATGCTCAGAGTGAGGGCACGCGCCCTTTGCGGCGCCTGGCAGCCGAAGCGCGCCGACGCTACGAGGCAGCCGCGCCGCAGGCGGACGCGCGTATCGAGAGCCTGAAGGCGCAGCGGGACGGCCTGAAGGGGCGGATCGCTCAGGCCAC
>DAINCT010000262.1:0-5764 GCA_036732245.1 Chloroflexota bacterium
CCCGACTGACAGCCTGGCTCTCCCGTAAGCGGGCGAGCGCGGTTCCGGCTCGCGGTTGCGCCCCACGGCACCGTGATCGCCGACAACTCACCAGGCGAGGGCGTCCCGTGCGCACCCCATCGGCATAGGAGACCACGTCTCAGCACTTGACACGGCTGCACTATAGATGTATCATCGATATATCGAGACACTTACTAGACATTCAATAGGAGATTCATAATGCACATGAAAGAAAAAGGGTGGGGTCATCACCACCACAGTGAAGGACGGGCAGAGGGGCACGGCTTTGGGCCGATGAGGCACCATGCTCGGCCCGACCACGGCGGACATGGGCCGTTCGGCTGGGGCGAAGGTCGACGCGGCCCCTGGTGGGAAGGACATGGACGGCCGCGCGTGCGGCGCGGCGATGTTCGCACCGCGGTGCTTGCGCTCCTGAGCGAGAACCCGTCAAACGGTTATCAGCTCATCCAGCAGATCAGTCAGCGCAGTGGCGGCGTGTGGGAGCCGAGCCCCGGCTCGATCTATCCGGCCCTCCAGTTGCTGCAGGACGAAGGTCTGGTCACGGCCGCCGAGAGTGACGGCAAGCGCCTCTTCAGTCTGACCGACGCGGGCCGCGCCTATGCCGAGGAGCGCCGCACCGAACTGAACGCGGTGTGGGACACCGTATCGGGCACGGTCGACAACAGCATGTCGGACCTTCGCAATCTGATCAAGCAGCTCGCGATTGCGGTCATGCAGGTCGCGACCACCGGCACAGAGCCGCAGATCGCCGAGGCACGCCGTCTGCTCACCCAGACGCGTCGGCAGTTGTACGGCATCCTCGCGGCCGATGAGCCGGCGAGCACCACGCCGCAGGGCGAAGGGACATCCTCCGTCTGAGCGCGCCCCGACTCGTCACCAAACGAACGGCTACCGCCGGGATGCGACGTTCCGCACCGAAGGTGTGGCGGCATCGCATCCCGGCGTTCCGGCGTGTTGCCGCCTCTCGACCAGGTACGGCCCGTGAGACAATGAAACCTATCCACGATGCATCGGTGGAGAGGATATAACCGTGGGCCGAATGCGCATCAGCTCGGGGTTCGAAGCCCAGAAGCCCGACCGTCCCATCACACCGGGCACGATCCGTCGTGTTGCCACCTACTTCCGGCCGTACCGGTTGCAGGTCTTGCTCGTCTTGATCGCAATTATCGTCATTGCGATCATCGGTCTGGCCACGCCGCTCTTGTTAAAGCTCGTGATTGACGATGCAATTTTGCATCGGAACCTGTCCAAGCTAACGCTCTATACCTCGCTGATGGTGGCCTTGCCGATTGTTTCCGGCTTGATCGGCGTCGGTCAGACCTACCTCAATAATCTGGTCGGGCAGCGCGTGATGCGCGATCTCCGCAACAGCCTGTACGCGCACCTTCAGGCCATGTCGCTGCGTTTCTTTACCGCGACGCGCACGGGCGAGATCCAGTCCCGCCTCTCCAACGACGTCGGCGGGATCCAGAACGTCATCACCAATACGGCGACCAGCGTGGTGTCCAACATCACGACCACGCTGTCGACCATCGTCGCGATGCTCATTCTCTCGTGGCAGCTCACGGCTATTACGCTTGCACTGCTGCCGGTGTTCCTCTATATCACCTATCGGGTGGGCGCCATCCGGCGGGAGATCAGCAAGAACACCCAGCGGAGCCTGGCAGACATGAGCGTGCTGACGGAAGAAACACTGTCGGTATCCGGCATCTTGCTCACCAAGACCTTCGGACGCCAGGGCCGGTCGACCGAGCGCTTCGAGCGCGAAAATCAGCGCCTCGCTGACCTGCAGTTGAGACAGCAGATGGTTGGTCGCTGGTTTTTTATGCTCGTCTCGACCTTTTTCACCATCACGCCCGCCGTGGTGTATTACGTGGCTGGGCGCATGATCCTGGGGACCAGCCCGGGCCACATTCCCGCGATCACGGTCGGTGGCATCGTCGCCTTCACCACGCTGCAGCGCAGCCTCTTCTTCCCGCTCGGTCAGTTGCTGACCGTGCAGGTCGAACTGCAGGGGGCGCTGGCTCTCTTCGATCGCATTTTCGAGTACCTCGATCTCCCGATCGAGATTCAGAACAAACCGGGTGCCCTGGTACTGGATCCGCGGCGCGTGCAGGGACGCATCACGTTCGATCACGTGACCTTCCGCTACGAGTCGTCAATCGAACGACCGGCAGTTGACGATGTATCGTTCGAGGCCGAGCCGGGACAACTCGTCGCCCTGGTTGGACCGAGCGGCGCCGGCAAAACGACGCTGTCCTACCTTACTGCTCGGTTGTACGACGTGAATGCAGGAGCGATCCGCATCGATGGGATCGACGTGCGCGATCTCCAGCTCGAGTCTCTGGCGGAATCAATCGGAATCGTGACCCAGGAAACCTATCTCTTCCACTCCTCCGTGCGGGATAATCTGCTCTTCGCGCGCCCCGACGCCACAGACGACGAGATTCTGGACGCCACTCGCGCCGCCAATCTGTACGATCGGATACAGGACTTGCCGGAAGGCCTCGATACGGTCGTGGGCGAACGAGGATATCGCATGTCGGGCGGCGAGAAGCAGCGGCTTGCCATCGCGCGCGTGGTACTCAAGAATCCACACATTCTGGTGTTGGACGAGGCGACGAGCGCGCTCGACACCCATTCGGAGCGACTCATCCAGTCGGCGCTGCGCCCCCTGATGCAGGGTCGCACCACACTCGCCATCGCCCACCGACTCTCCACTATCCTCGCGGCCGATCAGATCCTGGTGGTCGAAGGTGGGAAGATCGTCGAGCATGGCACACACCTACAACTGCTGCAACTGAACGGTTCGTATGCTCGGTTGTATCGAGAGCAATTCGCCGGTGGTCGGGTCGAAGCACAATGCGAGGACGGTGTGATCGAGGCCGCATCGTAGCGACCCTTTTCGGCGGTGAGGCGACGGCACCGTACAGGCCGCTCTACCCCACGTTGGTATCCTGGTGGGTGTACAGGCGAGGGATGCCTGCCTGATTCTGCCGCGCATCCACACCGTCTGCGCCGTCCATGGCACCGGATCATGCCGGGTCGCAGAGATTCGCCACTGGAGGACGATCGTGATCGAGACACAGGACATACGGGCCCGAAGTGACGTGCCGGTCGAGTTCACCTGGGACTTGGCGGTGGTGTTTGAGAATGACGCGGCGTGGGAACGTGAACTCGCCGAGGTGGAGACGATGAAGCCCGCACTGGCGGCGTTGCAGGGGACCGTAGCTGAGAGTGCGACTGCTCTGCTGCATGCGCTCGAGGTCACGGAACAAGCCGAAATGAAAATGCAGCGCGTGTATCTGTACGCGCGCATGCGAAAAGATACCAACGGGACGGACGCTGAGGCTCAGGCGCTCGACTCGCGTTCAGCCACGCTCTACTCGCAGATTGGAGCCGCTGTCTCCTTTCTGGAGCCGGAAATTCTCACGATTCCACCGGACACGTTAGCCGAATGGGAGTCAAACGAGCCGCGTCTCAAGCCGTACGCATACTACCTGGATCATCTCATGCGGATGAGGGCGCACGTACGGTCGGCGGAAGTGGAAGAGATCCTGGCGGAGTTTGGCGACGTAACCCGCGCCCCGAGCGACACCTATGAGGCCTTGACCAACATCGATCTCGCCTTCCCCTCGATCGAGGACGACCGCGGGCAGCCGGTTCAGCTCTCCAGTGCCCGGTACCTGTACTGCATGCGGTCGGCCGATCGCCGGCTGCGGCATGATGCGTTCAAGGCATTCTTCAATACCTACGGGAGCGTGAAGACTACACTCTCGACCACTCTAGGCGCAACCGTGCGTGATCACGCTCTCACCGCCCGACTGCGGAAGTATCCTTCCGCTCTGGCCGCGTCCCTGGAGCCAAATGATATCCCCATTGAGGTCTATGGCACGCTGATATCGACCATCCATGGCAATCTGCCGCTCCTGCACCGCTACATGACCGTACGGAAGCACCTCCTGGGGCTCGACGAGCTCCACCCGTACGATCTGTACGCCCCACTCGTGCCGGATGTTGACGATACATTCGAATACGAAACCGGCAAGCGAATGGTGCGCGAGGCATTTACGCCACTCGGTCGAGAGTATGCCGCGGCACTGGAACAGGTGCTGGATCGACGCTGGATCGACGTCTATGAGAATGTCGGGAAGCAGAGCGGAGCGTACAGCGGCGGCGGCTACACCACGCCGCCATTTATTTTGCTCAACTACCAGGATCGACTCGCGGATGTCGCGACGCTGGCACACGAGCTCGGACATTCGTTGCACTCATACTTTACCCGCCGGCATCAGCCGTTCATCTCCGGCGAATACACGACCTTCGTGGCCGAGGTGGCGTCCACGCTGAACGAAGCCCTCCTGACGGCTCACTTGCTGGCTACCCTGGACGACGCGGCGATGCGCAAGCGCCTGATCGTGGAGCAAATGGAGGGCATTCGCTCGACGATCTTCCGCCAAACGATGTTTGCGGAATTCGAGCTGGCGATTCACGAACGCGCGGAGGCAGGCGAGGCATTGACCAGTGACTGGCTGTCAGCCCGGTATCTGGATCTGGCGCGGCAGTACTACGGACCGGAGCTGGCAATCGACGAAGAGCTCGCCATGGAATGGGGCTTCATCCCACATTTCTACTACGATTTCTATGTGTACCAGTACGCCACCGGAAAGTCCGCGGCGTTGGCGCTGGCCAACCAGATTTTGGAAGAGGGCGAGCCGGCAGTGCAGCGATATCTCACCTTCCTCCGGAGCGGCTCGTCGCGCTCGCCGATCGATTTACTGCGCGACGCGGGCGTGGACATGACCACACCAGTTCCGATCCAGCAGTCGATGGACCGATTCGAAACGCTGCTCAACGATCTGGACTCGACGAACTAGGACGGCCGGGAGGGGCGCTCGGCAAAAATCTCGAGCGCCCCTCGCGCCGTCACGTGACGATTTCTATCGCATCGCCGTCGCGGACGATGTGGTCCCGGCCGACGAGCTGCCCCTCGAACCGAGCGGACGGTCCCCAGATGCGACCACCCCGGCACGTCGCCGCTACCTCATGGTGGATATCTGCCGCCACGTCCGCCACGGTCGCTCCCGGCTGCAACGCGATCGGCTCATCGGTCGCTTGACCATCCCGTTTCAGGTAAACCCGCAAGAGTCCGGATAACTGCCACAGGGCGTCCTTGAACGCTTCCAGGCTGACGTCGTCGATGGCCGAGACACCGATTACAGCCAGCTCGGGTACTGCGGCCCGCAGGCGAGCCAGATCTTCGGGTTGCGCCTCATCCATCTTCGTGGCGGCCAGGATCGCCGGCCGGTTGATGCCGGCTGCAGCTACCTCCGCTCGAACGTCGGTGAGGGCATCGAGCGGAGCTCGCACATCCTGACAGAAGACGATGGCGTCGGCGTTACGCAACACCCCAAGCAGAGCCCGACCGCCCCCGCGATCCTGTGAGGCTCCGGCGATCAAGCCCGGGATCTCGACCAGTTGCAGGAGCACGCCGTGGATACGAGTGAGCGCGGGTACCGGCCGTAAGGTAGTGAAGGCGTAATCGCCGATTTTGATCTGCACCTCGGAGAGGGCATGCAAGAGCGATGACTTACCGGCATTGGGCGCTCCGACCAGCGCGATTTGAGCGGCTCCCTCGCGTCGGACCGCAATCGAGTCGCGCTGTACTACTCGTGAGCGGGCGCGCGAATCCTCGATCTGAGCCTGCACCCATTTCCGGAGATCGGCATACGGGCCATTCTTG
>DAINCT010000263.1:0-5752 GCA_036732245.1 Chloroflexota bacterium
GGACCACCCGCCACCTACATTCAGTCGCTGCGAATTGACGGTCAACCATACGACAGCGCCTGGCTGCCCGTGTCCGCGCTTCGAAAATCGAGCACCCTCACCTTCACCCTCGGGTCACGGCCAAACCGGACGTGGGGAAATTGAGTTCGAGCGGGCCGGTGCGCGGACCCGGGCCTCGCTCTTAGCTCGCCATTTTTCTAGGGCCGTTACCCTCCGAATCCCCGATGTGCGGGTTGACGCCGTGCGGTACCGTTGAGTGTGCGCCTGTCACGCAGTCAGTGCCTGGGAAGGATCCGACATCATGCCATCAAGCCGCACCGAAGCGTTCAGCGACGGGGTGTTCGCGGTCGCGATCACCCTCCTGGTCTTGAATGTGGACGTACCGCGCTCTGGCGGAGGACCGCTCCAACATGCCTTGACCGCCCTCTGGCCCTCGTATGCCGCCTATGTCGTCAGCTTCATGACGATCGGCATCATGTGGGTGAATCACCACGCCGTATTTAGATGCATTCGGGTGGTAGACCGTCCCCTTCAGTTTATTAATCTCTTCCTGTTGATGATCATTACGTTCATTCCATTTCCCACCTCACTGCTTGGACGGTACATCCAGGCGAGCCGGGATAGCGGCCTGGCGGCAGGAGTGTACGGACTCGTCATGCTACTCATGTCCATCGGTTTCAGTGCGTTGTGGGCGTATGCTGTATATCACCCGGAGCTTTTAGCGGAGGGCATCGACCCGCGTGCGGCTCGAGCCACTCTTCCGCGCTTTGCCTCAGGCATCATCGTCTATGCGGTGTGCATTGGCATCGCCTTCATCAGTGCCAAGCTGAGCCTGGCCGCCTTCGCGCTGATCGACGGGTACTACATCTTCAATCAGATCGATCTGTCGGCCGGCCCGGACCAATTGAGTTTGGAGGCAACGTAAGTGGCAACCCGACTGCTTCCTCCCCCCGAAGAAACCGAGTGGGTGTATGGCGTTTGACTCCCACGCGCACGACCCGAGTCCGCGCCCTCGGAGGAAGCGCCCCGAGAGGGAGACCAATCCGTCCGGGAACATCCTCGATCGCCTCCGGAGCACGATTCACCCCGCGCGTGACACTCTGGGCGGCGTGGGACGCGTCTTTGCCCTGGTGTGGGGAGCGAGCCGGCCATTGACGGCGATGCTGGCCACGGTCACTATCCTGGCCGGACTCATTCCGGCCACGCAGGCGTACACGGCCAAACTGCTGATCAATGCCGTGGTGCGCGCCATCATGATCCACTCGACCCATGCGGTCGATCAGACCGCGCTCAACGTGCCCCTGCTCTTTTTCTCGATCCGATTGCCGCTGCTGCCGATTCTCACCGTCGTCATTATCCTGGCCATCGTTCAATTCGTCATCACCGCGGTCAACGCGCTGCTCAGCACGCTCACCAACATCAGCCAGCAACTGCTGCAGGAACGAGTGGCGATCCAGGTACAAACGCTCATCATGGAGCACGCGGCAGGCCTCGATCTGTCGTACTTCGAGGATGCGCATTCCTATGATGTCCTGCAGCAGGCTCAGCGCGAAGCGACCACTCGGCCGGTACAAATGGTGTCCGGCACCTTCGGCCTGATCCGAACGTTGCTCACCTTTTTGACGATGATCGCGTTGCTGCTGGGGCTCAGCCCGTGGCTCGCTCTGGTCGCGCTGATCTCACCCGTGCCTCTCTTCATTTCGGATGCGCGGTACGGGTGGTGGGGATATGCGATTGCCCGGCGCAACTCGCCGATCCGACGGCGCATGTTGTATCTCTTAACCCTCCTCACCACCGACACCTATGCCAAGGAAGTGAAGTTGTTCACCCTGGGAAACCACTTCCTGCGGCAGTTTCGGACGATCGCGCAGGGCTATTACGAAGATCAACGGGCTCTCGTCACCCGGCGATATCTGGCCGGGTATGCCTGGGGAGGGCTAAGTCTGATCGCCGGCTCAGGCACGTACCTCTACGTAGCCGTGCAGGCCGTCAACGGTCGCCTCTCGCTCGGCGATCTCACGCTGTTCACCCAGGCTGCGAGCTCGGTCCAGACGTCCCTGCAAAGTATCTTGAGCGGTCTGAGCAGCACGTACGAACACAACCTCTATCTCACGTCGCTTTTCGAGCTGCTCGACGAGAAGCCCCACATTGTCGTGTCCGACCACCCGGTACCGGTACCCACGCCCCTTGCGGGCCGAATCCAGTTCGACGATGTCTCGTTCAACTACGAGGGATCTGACCGGAATGCCGTGCAGAACGTCAGTTTCACGATCGAGCCGGGCGAAACCGTCGCCATTGTCGGTCGGAACGGCGCCGGCAAGACCACCCTCATCAAGCTGCTCAGCAGACTGTACGACCCGGTTGCTGGACGCGTAATGATAGACGGTCAGGACATCCGCGACTACGATCCGGAGAAATTGAGGAAACAGATGGGTGTCCTCTATCAGGACTATGCCACCTACCAGACCACCGCCCGTGAAAACATTGGTTTCGGCCGGGTCGAGCAACTCGAAAACGAACCGGCGGTGGCGCGCGCAGCGCAAGAGGGCGGAGCCACGGACCTGATCGATCACCTCCCTTCCGGCTACGACACGATGCTGGGAAAGTGGTTCGACGAAGGCTACAACCTCTCGGGTGGCGAATGGCAGAAGGTTGCGCTGTCCCGTGCCTTCATGCGGGACGCACGGATTTTGATTCTTGATGAGCCGACCGCCGCGCTGGATGCCCAGGCCGAGTTTGAACTCTTCCAGCGGCTGCGTGCGCTCACCGAGGGTCGCACCGCCATCTTCATTTCACACCGGTTTTCAAGTGTGCGGCTGGCCGACCGAATTCTGGTGCTGGACAAAGGGAGATTAGTCGAAGCAGGATCCCACGACGAACTCATGGCGCTCGGCGGACGCTATGCCAAGCTGTTCACCCTACAGGCCGCCGCCTACCTGGGCGACGGTACCGGCGAGGATGTACTTCGTCGCCTCGAAGAGTTGGTCGCCGAAACCGCGTGACATACCGCATCGACAACCGTTCCGGCTCAATGCTCCAGCGTCAGGTCCTGAACCAGGTCGAGCAATCGACTGGTGGGCGTGCGGCCGACATCGTACCGGTGGATGTGTCCGATGGGCGGTTTTCCGTTGGAGCGGACCGCCTCACCGACTCTCCGCGCCACGTCTTTCCAGTGGTGATCGATCAGGTCGATGGGATCGGCTGCTGCCACGTCCTCGCGCTTCATTCCAAGATGTTCCGCCCATAATTTCACTCGAAGTTCGCGGGCCACACTCTTGTCCACCGCCTGGACGTTCATCTCGGTATCGGTAGCAAGTCCGCGGCGATTGAGGTTACCGGAGCCCACCGAAACCCACTGATCGTCCACGATCCCCACCTTCGCGTGGACATAGATCGGCAGATAGGCGTAACCAGTGCGCCCGATGGCAGGTCCGTACGAATACGGGGTGTACGTCTCGAAGATGCCGCGACCTCGATCCGCCGAGCGCAGTTCGCCCACATGCTGATCGTTGTCATACCGCCCCGTATAGGCCCTGGCAGGCAGCAGGAGGACGATGCGGAACGGGTGCGATCGGGATCGATTCATGGTCTCGCAAAGAGCCTCGACCACTTCCGGTGCCCAGATATATTGATTTTCGAGGTAGATAAACCGCTCTGCTCCGCGAATCGCGGCCAGTATCGAATGACGAATGCCGTACTCACCTTGGTCCGCAAACCGGTAGAAACCCCGAGGAACGGTGCGAACGATCTGAGCCGGCGTCTGCCATGTTGGATCGAGTGGCCCGGGCGGCGAGGGTTGCAATGCCTCTCCCGTCACATCATTCCAGCGCTGACAGAAGTTCTCTTCCACGTCTCGAACCACCTCACCCTGCAGTCGCATCTGGACATCGTGCCAATTGGGACCAAACCGCAGGTGGTGTTCGCCGGTGTCCCAGCGATCTCCCTGGAAGGTGCTGAGATCCATCCCTCCGACGAATGCCACTCGGCCATCAACCGTCACGGCCTTCTGGTGGTGATCGTGGCTGAATGCCGCTCGACGGTCGAGCTCGCAGCGCACACGAGGAGCCCGCTCCCGCAGCGTCTCATGCACGAGCTTGGTGTAATGCAGATTTGGCTCGAATAGGGCGGGAGCGCCCGCCCATAAGAGGACAAATACGTCGGCGCGCGAGGACACGTCACGCAGCACATCAACCAGGATCGCAGGCGACTGCGAAGTGTCTCGCTGCAGAGACATGAGCGGTGTCAGACACCATCCTGCAATGGTGACCCGCTCGCGAGCGGAGGCCAGCACGTCGAGCAGCTCGGCAAAATACTCCTCGCCGTGCGGCAACGAGACCAGGGAATTGTGACGGCGCGGAGGAAAGTCACTGCCATACCAACGGGCATCGTTGCCCCATGGTCCGCCTGCCGGCCTTAAACTCCGCTGACGCTCGAGGTCGGGTCCTGTCAAACTGGATCGACGCCGATGCAAAGGTCCGGCGACCTTTCGGACAGGCATGAAAAGCGCCGCGCTCGTCCGTTGGATGATCGACATGAGAGAGTTAACAGCCACGCCACGTCACCCCTTTTTGTGCTTTTTACGCTTGCCTTTGCCGGTCTTGCCATTGAGCGCGTGCTCGGATGCCCGCAGGGAACCGGATTCGAGCAACTCCCCATCGTACGTTTTTGGCACGAGCACGGTGACTGCACGCGGTAGGACGGAGAACTCATAATATCGACGTGCTAGTGGTTCGCCGCCAGGACCGACAGGGCCTCGGAAAGGTCAACCCCTCCCCCACCCGACCGTGGATTGACGATCACACACGCTCGCACTGCGTGCTTGCTCATACCTCGTCGACTACCGCTCGTCGCGGGCCAGCAGGCGTGGCCACCGTTTCCGTGCCCATACGTACGCGTGGGCCGCGACAACGAGCCAGAAGCCGCCGTACAGCAAACCGGCAAGCACGTCCGTAGGCCAGTGTTCGCCCTCCAGGATGCGTGAAATCGGCATCAATATGATCGCTGCGACCAACAACACCCGGATGAGACCGATGACCAGCGGATGAATCGGGCGGCGAATTTGGGTCGATAGAAAGAGGAACAGTCCAAACACCGCGGTGGCATGGACCACGTGGCCGGAGGGAAAGCTGTAGAAGTTTGCGATCTTGCTCAAGATGTGGATTCCGTAGCCGCTGGGACGCGGACGCTTGATCCACTGGTTGAACAAGTAGCTCGTTTCGTCCGCGACGGCGGCAGTAGCAATCACGGTCAAGACATCGAGCCAGCGCTTCAAGAGCAGAGAGATGACGACGATCACCGCAAGCGTGATGACCGATGGGATCGGCCAGTTGAGCGTACTCACCGCTTCCACCATGCCTGCGATCGGCGGATGCGGTAAGAGCGCGTGTTGCACGTCGAGTTCGACGCCAACATCGCCGGTGAGTGGACCGGGATGGTGCTTCACCAGGAACGTCAAGACCACCAAGAGTGCCAGCAGAACGGTTTCCGCCACCAGGAATCCCACGTGAGAGAACTCGCTTGACGCACGGCGCGCGGGCCACGAACGATCCGCTGTTTGCACAGGAATGCTGGACATGTGTCCTCCTCTCCGCCGACGCGAACGCCGTCTGAACACGTGTATGCAACATTGATGCCGCGCGTTCTATTCCACGTAGGGAAGATGTCCAGGGGATCGGGCGGACGGCCGAGGGCCGCCCGCCACCTATAGGTTTAGAGCAGGTTCCTATTGCGCCGCCGGTTCTGAAAACGTCGC
>DAINCT010000264.1:0-4640 GCA_036732245.1 Chloroflexota bacterium
ACCTTCAGGATCCCGGTCACCCAAGCAACCGTCCCGGTGTCGTCGCCCTGGTCACGATCGTTTTTGACGCGACTCCCTAGAGATGGGCAGAAGTCACGCGGGCCAAACGACCGGGAGCCGTTGCGTGGCCAGTTCCTCCTGTCGGGCGGCATCGCGCTGTTCCAACCGCAGAATGGTGGCGTTCTGCCGTGCCAGTCCTGCTCGCGTTCTTTCTTCAGTAACATGGCGAGCGTGGCGGCAAACGAGGCACCAAGGGGGAGGCGGTGATCCACCGCAGGCTGGTATATTTGACGCCTTTATTCAAGGCTCCTTTGATCTGGCAGTACCATTCGGCAACCACCTCCCGCTCAACATTGTCAATGTGGCGGCCAATGACAGCGGCCAAACCCAGACTGGACGTTCGCTGCCGGATCAGGCAGATACGAGTGTGACTCCACCAAAGTTCGGCGACCACATCCCGAGTCGACGACGATGAATTCGCTGCGGGATCGCCGCATCCAGGAGTTCGCATGGGTGCAGCCGTCATGAGCGAGGCGAAGGTAGAGGCAGCGCGCTCATCGCCGGACGACCGCCTACTTTAGAAGGTGCACGACTGCCGTCTCAGTGTCGGCCGAATCGGGCGTCGGATCTCCGTAGATCTCCCACGAGTGCCCGGCGGACTCCCGCCGGTTCGCTGCCATCCTTGTGTCGATCGCGTCGTGCGCCTCATTCATTCGATCGTACGACCCGCGGTAGACGGCTACGGCAGCTTCGCCCTCTCGCGTTTCGGTCGCGTACACCTCGCCCGCGGTTTCAAATGTGCGCGTGACCTCGACGCCGAAGTCACACAGTATCGGCGCGCCCGGCTGATTCGAGTGGTGGTAGACGAAGATGTTGTGGCCGTCAGTCCACAATCCCGACTGGTTGCGAATGAAGTCCCAGACCTTGCCCACCGCAGGCCCCCACGCCGAGCAAACCTCGCCCGGTGCAACCTCACGCCGCACCGCTGCCAACGTGCGGCGGTGAACAGTCTGTACGTTGACAGAGACCGGCATTCCTCGATCGTAAACCAAAATCGCAAGCTGAGGCTTCCCGCCAGCTCCTTCCTGTAAGCAGAACTGTCCTCATTACCCGCCGCAGACGCAACAAGTGGAACCACGTCGTCGAGAATCGCCCGTGCCGCGAGAACATCCGACGCCACTCCCGATTCAGACTTCGACCTTGCCGTGTTCCGAGGGAAATGGGATGGGCCAGGAACCTTGACGTTTCGCGATGGCCACGACTATCGCTGGCAGAATACGAACTGGAGCCACACCGACTGGGAGTGGACCACTGGAAGCAGTAGCATTCCGCTTCTCACGTTCAGACGCCGTGCCGTGACGATCGGGCCCGGTGCTGCGTCGCAGTCCGATCTGGCGTTGATGGTTTGCCTCGGGTGGTACCTGCGCGTACTGCAGATTGACCGCATCCGGGGAGCCGCTACCTCCGTTGCCATCTCGATGGCGGAGTCGAACTAGCGATTCGCCACACGCTCCACGATCAACTCCTGGTGTACGCGCTGGTCGTTGGTGATCGCGCGAGCGTCCATCGCTTGGGTTACCACTTGCTACGGCAGGATCGGACCGTCTCGTGGCCCATTGATGAGTTCATGACGCGAGCGGCGGGAAAACTTGAAGTCGATGTCGAGCTACTGAGTAAAGACTCATACCGCCTGTTGTCCTGTGTGTTCACGGCGCACCAGCCGAATCCATAGCCGGTACGTCCGTTCCGTGCACGATCTACCCTGCTGTGGTGTTCCACTCGTCATGCGTCCCACTGACTCGTGGTCAACACGGCAGGGCAGTTCCCTCTGGTTGGGGTCCGATGCCGATCCGCGTCACTACCTTCCAAGACGACGCTGAGCGCCATGGTATCGCTCGTCCGTCCTACCTGCCGTGTATCTGCCTGTGATGACCACCGTGGCACGCGGAGACCGTGCATGGCGCCCTCGCTCAGAGGCGGTACTGGTCACCGACAACCGTCGCTGGACGATCACGACATGCTTGAAAGAACCCGCTATTCCTTCCATCACGTCGGCATCTTCGCTCACCGTGTGACAGGGAGGCTGATACACTGCCGTGGGGACCGCTTCGCGGCGTCCTGTGATGTGATGCTGCACCAGAGATGCGGGATAGTGACATGAGGAGGACACCGTGGCTCGGCTCAATGTAGAAGCGGTGGCTGAGGACACCATCGCAGCCCCCGAGAACAAAAAACCATGTTACATCTGTGTCAGCGTCACCAATGGCCATGGACTGCCGGTGACGGGCCTCGACGGCTCCAACATTCTCCCGTCTTCGATGATTGTCGCCCCGGGCGGGGCCGATATCGACGTTGCCGACGTGCGAGCGTACGGGACTGACTCGGGATTCTATTACGTCGACGTCATTCCGACGCGTGACTACGTCTGGAAGCCCGGCGTGTACATCTTCGCCATCATCGTGGTGGCAGGCGCGGATCACGGTCAAACGCTGACATCGGTCTTGTTGGATTAGTCGATCAAGAAACCGACCTCAAGTCCGATGACGTCGCACGGGCCATTCCTTATGCCGTAGCCAAACCTTCGGGTGTACGAATCGACGAACTGGTGGTCCGGCCGACAGCCGCGACAACCTGATAGCACGTCATGCGACGTCACCTCCATGGACCCGCAGACTCTGACAACAGCGGTACCTCTCCCCTTCCAGGAGGATCGTGCTTCGGTGAACCAGGCGATCGAGTAAAGCAGTCGTCATGCGTTCATGGCCAAAGACCTACCTCCAATGAGCGAAGTCGAGGTTTGAGGTGATCGCCGCTGCTTCTACTGGAATGCCGGGATGGATAGACCGGACCCAGGCAATCGCCCGGTTGCTGCCTCGATGAAGGTGAGGTCGTCCTGGAAACCGCATGAGCGCGGTCGGTCCAGGAGCGCCTCTAAGACACGCACGGTGAAAGCTTGCGCTTCAGCGTTCAATATGGGCGCCTGACGAATGGCCGGAGCCAGATCTAAGCTGTGGACAGAGAGCTCAACGATTCGCTCACGTCGACGCTTCACACGTCGATGACGTGGCCCTCGACGTCGACGGTCTTGCCGCGTTGCGCGAGCATTGTACGCCATGCTGTTGCATCGAAGACGAGCACGGTGGAGGCAATCCTGCCCTCAAGTAACGTGCTCCCGTACCCATTCCGAAAAGCACAATGCCGGTGGTGGGGAGCTTGCCCTCGGTGGCGCGGAGCGCCGCATGCCGGGCCTCCAGCGACTAGACGGAGACCAAAGACACTGGAACCGACCTGATAGAACACCCCGCCGTAGAGGAAGCCCAGAGCCTCCCGGATGGCTTGGTCAGCGTCGGCAGGCACCTCGAAGGCGACTGGAAAGGCGAACACATCCTCGCAGAAAGAGCGCGAGCGGGCAATATCGGTAACAGTCAGCTGGACGTGAGCGAAACCAGTAGCAGAGATGGGCTTGAGTGATTCTCCTCGCACTTTGGCAAAGCTCTTAATCGATGAAGTTCAGCAAGGCGCGATTGACCTCGTCAGCATGGGTCCAGCCGATGGCGTGTGGTCCGCCTTCGATCTCGATGAATTGCACATCTTTGATCAACGCAGGCAGTCGTCGACCCGTGGAGTCGATTGGGAGAATCCGATCCTCCGTCCCCTGCACAACCAATGTCGGCACATCGATCTTCGGCAGATCGTGACGGAAATCGGTCAACCAAGTCGGGACGCACGCGAGTGTGGCATGGGCTGAGGATCCGAATGCCACCTGATTGCTGGCCTGTACGGCTGCATTGCTTATGCGTGTACCCTCGAACATGTCGACGTTGTAGAAGTTCTCGTAGAACCCTTGAAAGAAGGTATATCTATCTGTCTTTATGCCGGTCATGATGTCGTCAAAGACGCTCTGCGGCACGCCTTCAGGATTGTCGTCCGCTTTGAGCAAGTACGGAGGAATAGGGCCTAAAAGGACAGCTTTACGCACGCGTGTAGACCCATAAGTTCCAAGATAGCGCGTAACTTCGCCCGAGCCCATGGAGAAGCCCACCAGCACAGCATCGTGAAGGTCGAGCGTCTCCATGAGCGTGTTCAGGTCCGCTGCAAAGGTGTCAAAATCGTAACCGACCGTCGGCTGGCTGGAGTTGCCGAACCCGCGACGGTCGTAGGTGATAACTCGATGGCTGGCCTCCAGCAGGACCGGTACCTGCTTCTCCCACGAGGCACCGCTTAGTGGGAATCCGTGGATTAACACCAGGGGAGAGCCAGCACCGTGATCCTCGTAGTAGAGATCAATAGATCCCGAATTCTCTGTTCCGACACTGATATAGGGCAAAGTATCTCTCCATTCTCGCGGGACGATTGTCAAGTTGAGAACAATCCGAACGTCCTCATCGCTGCGTCAGCATTGAGAGCAAGAGGCGGGCCATGCCGGGACAGTGAATGGTGAAGGATGCATCCGTTTCTTCGGTCAGACCCCGTCACTCGAATCCAACAGCGTCATCGTCGGAAAATCGCCTGACTAGCGTTTCACGGTAACGGCGGCCCACTCTGGCTCATTCCCGTGGGAGCGATCCTCATCGCCGGCGGAGTCGTCCGGAATTGGAAACAGTACCAGCAGTACGCTCCACTGCCCGGCCTCTACCTCA
>DAINCT010000264.1:4650-5723 GCA_036732245.1 Chloroflexota bacterium
CCCAGCCACATCGGACGGGGGTACGACTTCGCCGCCTGGATTGTGTGGATGATCGTCACCTATGTGCCTCTGGATTGGGTCTCCACACGTGTGGGTCGGTCCGAACCATGGCCGTGAAGCAGACCATCGTCATCGGAATACTGGCATTCTTCGCTTTGGCTGTGAGCGCGACTCCCTTCCTTCACCCACCTCGGGTGTTCGCCCACCGGATCGGACTTGGTTCATTCCAGGTGGCCGTGGCTCTTGTGTTGGGTCTTCTGGCACTCACTGTGCTCCTAGTTGCCTCCTGGCACGGGATCATCTGGCGTCGGTTCGCCCGTCCGTCCACCATCCGACAGGGCGTACGGGAATCTCGGCGCTTCGTGGCACTGGCCTTGGCCGCTGAGTTTCTCCTCTTTGTCGGCATTGTTGGTCTCGGCTTTGTCGCCTTTGCGAGCAACACGGTGCTCCCGCCATCCCTGGCCGGACTCCAGGAAGCCCTGCGTGCGCTGATGGTGCTCGTTGCCGTCGCAGCGGCGATGCTCCTGGTCCGTGTCATCATCCTGCTCGGGCTGGCGCTGGGCACCCGCGCTACGAGCGGATCGTGCGAGGTTCACGGTCGGCATAACGCCGAACGAAGCGATGAGACGTAGGTGAAATACTGGTTACGCTGGCTCAGCAAAGGCTTCCTGATTCTCGCCGGGCTGGCCTGTGTCGTGCTGGTTGTGGCCGCTGTGCTCCTGGGAACGGTGTTCCCGGCACAGCGTGGCTGTGAAGAGTGCGGCACGCACATTACTCTGGTCCTCGTGACCGTGCTCTCGATCGCCGTGGCAATGGTGTGCGTGGTGCTGGCAGCGGTGATCGCGCTCATCACCAACTGGCTGTGATCTGAACTGGAGCTAAACAGACCATTTCGGCTGGTGCGTGGTGTTTTCGACTTGCCAGTAGAATCTCCCAGCCGCCTGTCGGAATGGTGCGAAGACGACCTCATATAGGAAGGACCCACATATGCATGCTTTCCTTGAAACGGACAGATTGCGGTTGCGCCGGTTCACTTCACAAGATGTCGATAATCTCATCGATCTGAATAGCGA
>DAINCT010000265.1:0-5721 GCA_036732245.1 Chloroflexota bacterium
AACTTCCGCGCAGTGGACTTTCGGCCCGCCGAGGAGAGTCCCGTGCTCGCCGAGTGGGCGTCGAGGGTTGGAACGGACTTCGCGACGTACAGGCGAGAAGGGCCCGGTGTGAGCGCATTCGCGCTTGAGGATGGAGTCGTATACCACACCTACTCGGCGTACGAGCGCGGGCTTGACGGCCTCTGGAGCATGTACCAGTGGCTCGATCGTGCGCCACTCGGTCGCAACGAGACCGGCTTCTGGTGGCGCCGCCACGACGAGTACGACACCCCCTGACGCGTGCGGAAGGAGGCGCTACCGACCTCACTGCCGAGTGCGCCGGCCTGCTCGGACCGGTTGTCGATTCACGCCGCCGGGCCATGCGCCGGGAATCGATGAGGGCGAACGGGCCAGCGTTCTTGCCGCCCGCGACATTCCCGGTGGCCTGCCGACGGGGCACGTGACGATCATGGAACCAACGACGCATGATCCAGGCGTTCCAGCGCCAAGCTGAGACGCCTGGGTCACGGTCGGCGTCACCATCAAGTTCAAAGCCCTGATCTGCCGATCCTGCGTGTGTAGAGAAAGCGGCGGCAATGCACCACTACCCCCAGGAGGCCGTTGCGCTCGTCACCGACCTACCTCCCACTCGCGCATAAGCCCTACCGAGGCTGCGCGCAACGGCGGGACAGACGAGTCGGGAGATCAGACAAACTCTCGTATGGCGACAAGAAATGACTGGCGTTCAGCAGCCGAACGTGGCACAATGCTCTTCGTCCCCACCTCCCATGCATTCGGCGAACCATCGTATCTGTGGGGGGGCAACGTGCAGAATCCGGAACTCATCAGCGTCACCGTACGCATTCCCGTCGCGCTACGCGACCGCACCGGCAATCAGCGTCAGGTACACGCCACCGGCAGGACGGTTCGCGAAGTCATCGATTCACTGGAGCACGAGCATCCTGGAATCCGTTTTAACCTCTGTCACGAAACTGGGGAGCTGCGTCCCTTCGTGAATGTCTTTCTCGGACAGGAGAACGTGCGCTTCATGGATGGGCTAGACACACCTGTTCCAGCCGGTTCCATGCTTCACATCGTCCATTCCGTGGCGGGCGGATAAGCATGCCGTACATATCGATAGGAGGCTATTGACCGTGGAGAAAGCATTTCCGACCGGCACATTCGTGCTTCTCGTAGGAACCAAGCGAGGATTATTTCTCTTGACCTCGCCGGATCGTGAGAATTGGACCGTACAGAGCGAGAGCCTGCGGGGTACACGCGTCTTCAATGCGGTCCTCGATCAGCGCTCCGGTCAGCGCATTTTCGCCGCCGATAACGGTGACTTCTTCGGGACCTTTCTGCGCTACAGCGACGATTTTGGGGCGACCTGGCAGGAACCAACACAGGGAATCCAGTTTCCTGAAGAAAGCGGTCGAAAGCTTACCAATATTTGGATCATTCAGCCGGGCCGCAATGACGATCCCGACGTCGTCTATGCCGGGGTCGATCCCGCCAGCTTGTGGAAGAGTACTGACCGGGGCGAGACCTGGAATCTCGTAACAGGTCTGGAAGAACATCCGACCCGCGAAACATGGGGTCCGGGCGCCGGCGGGCTGTGCCTGCATTCGATCGTGCCCGATTACTCCGATCCCGATCGCATGTGGGTCGGCATTTCAGCCGTGGGCTGCATGAAGACCGTCGACGGCGGCGAGAACTGGACCCACGCCAACAAGAATACGCGGGCCGGTTTCCAGCCGAATATTTATCCCGAGTACGGACAGTGCATCCATCGACTGGTCCAACACCCATCACAACCCGATACTCTCTACCAGCAGAATCATTGCGGCGTGTATATGAGTTCGGATGGGGCAGATGACTGGCAAGATATCCAGAGAAACCTCCCGTCAGAATTTGGCTTCCCCATCGCGCTCGACGTCCACAACCCTGAGACACTCTTCACGATCGTGGAAGACGGGATGGCGCGTACCAACGTGGACAAATACTTCACCGTCTACCGCACGGAGAAACCGGGCGATGACTGGCAGGAAACCCGAAGCGGATTGCCCGAGGGGACAAACGTGAGGCTCGGAGTACTGCGTCACGGCATGTGCGCGGACACGCAGGATCCCTGTGGAATCTACGTTGGGTCGAACACGGGGCAACTCTTCGCCTCAACCGACCGTGGAGAAAACTGGCGCATGATCTGTGATTTCTTGCCGGCGATCTATTCGGTGAACGTGGCAGTGGTCCAGTAGCCTGCATGGTCTCTGCGCATCGACTCAACATGAGCCGGTGCTAGCGCGCGGGTGCCGAAAAACGCTACCCGCGGCAGCTGCTTGGAGATCGGACTATATCCAGCGTTGCTGCTTGAGCACGGCGAGGATGCCGGCAACCATCACGACCAGGATGACGATCATAGCCACGAATCCAGCTGTGGAGTAGATGGGCAGATCTTTGAAACTCGTCCCGAAGAAGGAAACGACCAGCGTCATCGGAAAGATGATGGTCGAAACGATCGTGAGGACCCGAATGATGTTGTTGGTGCGATGCGATATGTGTGAAACATAAATATCGAACGCACCGTTCACTGATTCACGGGTGCTCCGTAGCATATCGAGCAGCCGTTTCAGACGATTGTCGAGATCGCGGAAGTAGACGTCCACCTCTTGTCCGGACACAAACGAGAAGTCCGGTCGCAAAAACGCTTCGAACACCTGGCGATGCTGTTCGACCAACTGATCGAGCGCGAAGACGTAGCGTTTAAGGCGAAGGACGTCCTGTAAGAATGTATCTCGGGGATCGGAGAGTGCCTGCTCCTCCGCATCCTCGACGTCTCCCCGGATCTCTTCACTCAACTCTTCGTAATATGCCAGAAGTTCGTCCAGCACGATGTACAGCATGTAGGAAGAATCGAGATCGAGCAACTCCGGATTGTGGCGCGACCGGGCAATGATGTTGTCGCTGAACGGCAGCGGCAATTTGTGCGTACTGACCAAATAGTTGTTGCCCACAAACAGGTCGAGCTGCCCAGCCTGAATTCGAAATGTTGCACGGTCGATCCTGGCGACCGTGGCGGCCACGAAGTAATGATCCTTGAAGGAGTCGAGGCGAGGACGCTGCCACGGCGACAGCGCCACATGCACTGCGACGCGATTCAGGCACAGGAGTTCCGCGATCAGCCGCATGTCATCGGGACTGTAATCGGAAAGATCGACCCAGACGAACTTCGAGTCCCGATCCACAATGTCCGACAGCTCTTCAACCCGCCCTTCGCGCGGCTCGGGGCCGTCCCCGAACACCAGCACAGTGACGGCTGTCGGCGTTTCGTTCGACGCCGATACAACGTCGGCCGCATCTTCAGTGTCGACGACGTCCTGAGCGACTACTGCCATGGTCGTACCGCCGCCGGCCAACGCGCGTCCCTCGCGCACGCTCGCTGCCTCTTCCGCGACCTCTCCGTCTCCCATTTCGGCCAACTGGTGATCGTCTATAACCTGTGCTCCCCCTGGCGCATGCGAACGTTCGGCAGATCCTCCTGATTCGCGCCGGTCATTCTATCGTTCATGACTCGGTTAAGGGCTGCAGCGCTTTGGACGAAATCATGAAGTCCCTGATATGCCGGTGCTGGTCCTCGACCACAACCTCCGCTGCTACCTCTTTTGCCCTCACCTCCGCCTCGGGTGTCAGTACGTCGCCACCAGATCGTAATGACCTGAATCACGCTACCGCGACCGTCGCGCTGCTGGCGGCCCGGGCGGTCAACATACTGAGATAGCGGCGCTCCGTGTGACTACTGCTCGCGTGCCGGGCGGCCGCCGTAGGTTTGAATCGCCTCACGGGCGATTATGTGGGCCTGCCCGCAGGCCTCTTCCAGCGCCTCTCCTCGCATCAGTGCCGCAAGCAGTCCGGCATTGAAGGCATCGCCGGCTCCCGTGGTATCGAGCGGCTCGATCGGCTCGGTCGGCACCCGGCGCACCTCGCCACCCGCGAACGTCACGGCACCCCGCTCACTGCACTTCACCACTACCGTCGGCGCGGTCTCCCCCAACACGACTGCCGCTTCCGACGGCTCCTCTCGGCCGGTCAGAGCGACTGCCTCGACGATGTTCGGAAGCAGCAGCCCAAATCCGCACTGCTTCAACACGCGTAAGAGGCGTTCGCGCCCCAGGGCTTCGATCACACCCTCTGACGAGGGATCAAATGATAGAAGCGCCCGGTGCGCTCGGGCTACCTCGCCGGCCGCTTCGAGTAGGGCGAAACTTCCGGCTCCCAGCAAGGCGTAACCCGTGAGGTGAATGCCCCACAGACTGCCGGTCACGGTTCTGAGCAGGTCGTCCGCCACCAGGGCCACATTCGCGCCCCGCGAGGACCGCATTAGGCGCTCGCCCCGCGCATCCAGCTCCACGGCCACGCATCCGGTTTCCATGCCGGCGACCGACCGCACCTCCGTCTGCACTCCCTCGACGCGCAATTCCGCGCGCAACATGTCCCCGATCCCGTCATTCCCGACACACCCGACGAACGTCACCTCACGCCCCAAATGTCCCATCCAGGCGGCCGTGTTGGCAGCCGACCCGCCGGATCGGGCCAGCATTCCGGCCGGTTGCTCGGAATGCGTCAACTCGGGGAGCAGCAGCACGTCCAGCAGGAGATCCCCTACCACCAACATCATGAGCTGAGTGCGACAGCCACCTCAGCTGCCAGTATTGCGTTCGATTCCAACAGGGCAATATTGGCCTGTACCGTCCTCCCGCCGCTCAACGAGGCCACGCGATCCAGCAAATACGGCGTCACGGCTTTTCCCTGGATGTGCTCCCGTTCCGCCGAGCTTTGCGCCTCCTGGAGCCAGTCCCGCCAATCGTCCTCGGCAATTTGCTCGTGAACAGGTATCGGGTTCCCCAGCACCAGCCCGGTGGCGAGTCCCAATTCCCATTGCGTGCGAGCTGCTCGAGCCACTTCGTCCGGAGAGGACAGCACGGGTGCGTACGCTCCGCTTTTCAACAGATAGAAGCCCGGGAAATCGCGGGTGCGATAACTAAAGACCGGCACACCGGCCGTTTCCAGAAACTCCAGCGTACGGGGAATGTCAAGGACGGACTTGGCCCCCGAGCAGACGGTGACGACGGGACTCCGGCTGAGCTGCAGTAGGTCGGCGGACACGTCTCCCGAACCGACCGGTGCATGTACTCCCCCAATCCCGCCCGTGGCGAAGACCTGAATTCCGGCCAGCGCAGCGGCGAATAAGGTGGCCGACACGGTGAGACCCGCTGCGGCCCCCGTAGCAATCGCAATCCCCAGGTCGCGCACCGAGGCTTTTTCTCGCTTCGGGTTCCGAGCGACCGCGGCGGCACGGTCTAGATCCGCACCGATCCACAAGAGCGATTCATGCACCAGGCAGATCGCCGGTATCGCACCGCGCGCACGGACCGCTCCGGCCATGCACGATGCTGCCTCCAGATTCTGAGGCTCCGGCAGACCGTGCGTAATAACCGCGCTCTCCAGGGCTACCACCGGTTGCCCGGCTTGAAGCGCCAATGCGACTTCATCTCCGAGGCACACCTGCGACGGAAGGCTACTATTCATCATGTGCTGCACGCGGGTACAGGTCGGCCAGCTTGCCCGAAGCACCACGTCGGCTACCTCCTGGACGCTCGAACTCCACGCCAGTATAGGCACCGATGATCGGCGCGAACGATGGGCCTAGCGTGTCCTACTGCGCCGAACTGTGAGCAACCATACAGC
>DAINCT010000266.1:0-5718 GCA_036732245.1 Chloroflexota bacterium
GTATCAAGTTGCGCCGATTTCCAGTGGCCGGTCACAAAGTTCAGGTTGCCTCCGCTGTAGAAGTACCGATAAAGATAGTAATCGGGGTCTGGACCGCCGCCGTTGTTGCCCGGCATCATTTGGTAGTCGGCTTTGAGCCAGTCCTGTACCCAGGCGGAAAACTCCATGAGCTGGACATCCGCCGAAATACCCACATCGCCCAGTTGCGACTGCACGACCTGCGCGATCGCGGGCGCATTGTCGGGATCGGTCTTCTGCGTCAGCAGAGTGAATTTGAATCCTTGTGTCTGACCGGCCTGCGCCAGCAATTGTTTCGCCTTCTTGACGTCGCGTTTGTACCCAGGTAGTTTCGAGGTAGGAAGCGCGTATCGTGACAGACCAGCCGATACCGGCCCCACTGCTACGCCCTCACCGAGATTCGCCGCCGCGATGATGGCATGGCGGTCGATCGCATAGCTCACAGCCTGTCGGGCTGCCTTCTTGATAAACGGATCGCGCGCGGTCTGCAGAAACAGCAGATAGTACGACAGATCCGGGACACGCATGACCTTCAAACTATGGGCGGCGACCGCTTCCTTGCCGACGATCGCATCCAGGGAGTAGGTGAAGTCGGTGGAATGTTGTCGCATGGAGGCGAGCAGGGAGCTGGCGTTCGGCTGAATCGTTACCTTCACGTGGTCGACGTAGGGCTTCCCGGCTTCATGAAAATGGGTATTGCGGCTCAAGTTCATGAAGCTGTCGGGTACCCACTGTGTCACTTTGAACGGGCCGGCTCCGATCGCATTATTGATCTTGCTGACATCCGCCCCGGTCGTGAGCAGTCTCGCCGGGAGAATCGCCGAGTTCATGCTGGTCAGGTAGGCGGTGAGGGCTGCGTTCGGCGCCGAGAGATCGAACACCACGGTATGGGCATTGGGCGTATGGATGGCCTTGATATTGGCGAAGAACGAACTCGCGATGGCCACTGTTTTGGGATCGAGGATCCGTTCGAAGGTCGCCTTGACATCGGCCGAAGTCAGCGCCCAGCCATTGGAGAATTTTAGATTCGGACGCAGGATGAAGGTGTACTTGAGTCCGCCGTTCGAAATCTTGAATGATTGGGCCAGGTCACCCACCGGCTTGAGATGCGTGTCGAGCTTCAGCAGCGTGGCATGAATCAGGAAAAAGAACCGAATGGACGATTCCGATGGGCTCTTGTGCGGATCTAGCGCCGGGATCTCGTCGGTGTACGCAATGCGTAGCGTTCCCCCGCGCTTGGGAGACTCAGTAGGTGCGGCAACGGCATCCGACCAGGTGAGACTCTCCAGGAGCCCGGCCGCGACACTCGCCGAAACGCCGAGCGCCACCATACGCTGCAGGAATACGCGCCGGTCAATATTCCCCTCGAGGAGTTCCTGGGTCAGGACCACCATTTCGCGATCATCGCCGTGCGTCATCGAAACCCCCTTCAGAACGGAAGTTAATAGCGTATTTTCGGTGGTTCTACTATGCATTACTCGCGGCAGGTTACACAATCGGCCGCGGACAATGCAGCTCGGCAGGCGGCCCTAAAAAAACGTCTGTATCGCTCCGGTCACCCGATACTGCTCGTCGACCAGCGGGAGAAGTCGCCACTTATCGAACGCCGTGCACGGGTGCGAGATGCCGAATCCAAGCAGATCGCCCACCGCTACATCGCATCCCGGGTCGAAGCGCAGATATGCGTGCTGGTCGTTGAGCGCGGTGACCGTCATCTCCCCCTCAACCGCACGACGTGCGTCGCCACGTCGCAGTTCGAACGGGATTGGCAGGTGCAGATCATACGAGGTGTCGCGCTTCCCAAAATTGAGGACGGCCAGCCCAGGTTCCGGCTGAGACAGCACCGTGGCCCACAGCTCGAGTGCCGGTTGCAAGCTCTCGCCACTCGTGTTTCGAATACCCAGCGGCGAGAGAAGATCGTAGGTGTCGCTGTCCTGGGTCACGTACGAGCCGGAACGAAGCACGAGACGCACCGGCTGCGAGAGGTCCCACTGCGAGCCGAGTTGTGCCACGACGTGATCGAAAAAGATGCTTCCTCCGGCGCTGACCACGACCTCGACATTTCCAAGGAACAAACCTCGCCGATCCAGTTCGCCGGTGAGACGTCGCACCTCGCCGAGGAACTCGTCGACCAGCGCGCTTCGTGCCTCATGTGTGGCACCGCCGGCGGCGCCCTCGTATCCGGTCACCCCGGCCACGTGAAGCATCGCGCTTTCCTGCACGGCGTAGGCGACGGCCAGGGCCTCGTCACGCGACCGTGCGCCGGTTCGTCCACCCCGGATACCCAGCTCCACTAACACCGCGAGTCGTCGCCGGACGTCGAGTCCCTCCAGAGCCGTCCTCATCGCAGCAACCGCCGCCACGGAGTCAACCGAGACGAAGGCTTCGAATTCAGGGTCATCCTGAAGTTCCGCCATGAGCCACCGAAGCCCTGGCGACTGGAGCAGTTCGTTCGCCACGAGAATCCGAGCAGCACCGTGCGCACGAAGCACCCGTGCCTGCTGGACGGTGGCGACCGTCACACCCCACGCACCTGCTGCCAATTGACGTTCTACGATCTGTGGGGCCACCGGCGTTTTGGCGTGCGGCGCGAGAGAGACATCGTGCTCCTGGCAGTATCGCGCCATCAAAGCGATGTTCCCGTCGAGCGCACGCTCCTTGATCAGCATGATCGGGAAGATGAGGTCACCCTCCAGCGCGTTCCAATCCTGGTTTCCCACCGTTCCGATCGTTACGCCGTCATCGACGGGCGGAAATCCCTTATACCGCCAGTCCACCGGCTCGGTATAGATACGTGACAGATCCAACCGGGCGGTGTCTTCCGCCGTCTTAGCCGAATGCAAGGAGGAAGAACTCATCAACCCGAATCCTCTCGATACGCCTGTGCGCTATGCGCAGCCCAACCAGATCGCAACCGTCACTGCTCGGCGCGATACGCGATCACGTCGATCTCGACCAGGATACCCTTCAAAACGGAGCCCACCGTGGTACGAACCGGCAGGGGTTCCGCAAAATGCGCTGAGTATGCCTCGTTAAAGGCGTCGAAGTCATTGATATCCGCGAGATGAGCCGTGACTTTGACGACATTGGCCAACGAGCATCCGGCACCTCGCAAGATTGCATCGAGGTTGCGGAGCACCTGATGCGTCTGGGCACCGACGCCCTCCGGTAAGGACCCGGTCGTCACATCCAACGGGCCCTGTCCCGCGACAAAGACAAATGGGCCGGCGACGATCCCTTGCGAATAGTGACCGCCCGGCGGCGGCGCATCCGCTACTTCAATGTTTTTCTGCATGCTGCCACCTCCATACCTCGCATGGTACTCTCCCGTTCGCGCCTGGAGTACCACCGCTGGTCTGGTTGACAGCTCAATTACGATCGCAAGCGCGGAAATCAATCCGTTTAAATTTGCTCATCAAACCGTCATAATTGCGGCATTTTCCCATCATCTCGGCTCTTTACAGTGAAGGAGTAGTAAGCAAAAAAACAGACCACGGGCCATGCCCAAGGTCGATTCAAGAGGCGAGGAATCAAGATGAAAGCACTGGCGATCGAGACCATCACGGCAAACGAAGCGACGAACACCCGACTGCGGGTGATGCCACACCCGGCGGCCCCGAAGCGCGGCTCATTCACCTCGGAGGCGTATCGCCTCCACAGTTTCCAGGTTCTGGATGCCAATGGTGAGAAGGTCGGTATCGTGGACTGGATCTGGACGGATCTGCAGACCGGCCGGGGTGAGTTTCTCGGAGTGAACCTCCGCTGGCTGCGCGGCACTACGCGTGCCATCCCCACCTTCGGCGCAGAGATCGATCATGAGACTGCAACCATCCAGGTCGCTTACACGGCGGCTCAGATCAAGCGGGCCAGGCGCTTCAAGATCGACCGTGCGTTGACCGTACGTGAAAAGCGTCGCATCTACTTCAGCTACCAGCTCGAGCCCTCGGCCCTGCATAACCTGATCCCGACCTCAGGCGTCGCTGCGTGAAACACGACGCCGGTCCGGCGTCGAGCCGGGAGATGACGGGGTCGATCTGCAGCCGCAGGGGCCAGCCCGCGGCGGATTTCGGAGTCATTGGACAGGACTGGGTGTATCGCCCATTGTGCCGTAGCTTTGCATTCCATATATACATAGATTGAGCGACATGCGTCTGCCGCTCACGCGATTCGTCGCATAGTCGGCCTGAGGGTAAGGTTGAGGATGTTCTCCGACAACGACAACGTGGCGACATGGGCCCGGTAGCGGGCACGGGTCGCCGAGCGGGTCGCTTGCCTGTGGCGGGCTCGTCCGGGGGCATACGTTCGACCGGCGCACAACAGGCGGCGGTTGCAGCCATAGTTGCCGCCAATGTCGTGGTGATCGTGTGGCTCTGGCTGTACGACGGAGGCGCGACCGGCGTTCATAACGCGGCCGGTCTCTTCACCTCGATCGGCCGTATTACCGGCTTGCTCGGGGCGTACTTCCTGCTGATCCAGATCTTGCTGCTGGCGCGGATCCGACCGGTCGAGCGATTGATTGGTTTCGACCGCCTCACGGTGTGGCATCGTTACAACGGTCTGTTGTGCTTCTACCTGATCGTGGCGCATGTGGTGTTCATCGTGCTGGGCTACGGCCTCACCGATCAGGTATCGATCGTGAATGAAGTCTCGACCATGCTCGGCACGTACCCGTACATGCATCTCGCCCTCATCAGCTTCGCGCTGCTCGTCGTGGTGATCGTTACCTCGCTCGTGATCGTACGCCGACGCCTGCGCTACGAGTCGTGGTACCTGGTCCATCTCACGGCGTACCTTGCCGTCCTGTTGGGCTGGTACCATCAGCTCCCTACCGGCAATGAGTTTGTGTTGAACGCCGCCGCCGCGACCTACTGGAGCGTCCTCTACCTGGCGACGCTGGGACTGTTGATTCTATTTCGACTGGCTTTACCGATCGCCTACGGTTTCAGGCACCAGATGCGCGTGGCTGAGGTAGAGGAGGAGGGGCCGAACGTGGTCTCGCTGCGCATGACCGGTCGACACCTCGATCGGATGGGCGCCCAGGCCGGTCAGTTCTTCCTCTGGCGCTTCATGACTCTGAAGCTGATGTGGCAATCGCATCCCTTCTCCCTGTCCGCGGCGCCGGATGGCCAGTCACTCCGCATCACGATCAAAAACCTGGGTGACTTCACGAGCCGGGTCGGCGCGATTCCGCCAGGCACACGCGTAATCGGCGTGGGTCCCTTCGGGCTGTTCACGGACGCCGTGCGCCAACGAGATCGAGTGGCACTGATCGCGGGCGGCGTGGGCATTACACCGATTCGCGCCCTGATCGAAGAGATGCCGGGCGATCTCGTCCTGCTCTACCGCGTGATGGACGAGGGAGATGTCGTATTTCGAGACGAACTCGACGAATTGGTCCGCGAACGGGGCATCGTGGTGGAGTACGTGATGGGAAGTCACCGCGACCCGGACAATCAGCACTTACTGTCGCCGGCCCATCTCCGCTCTCTGATTCCCGATATCACGGAGCGCGACGTCTATGTCTGCGGCCCGCCGGCCCTCTCGTCACTGGCAGAGAGCAACGTCCACGCGGCCGGGGTACCGTCGAAATACATTCACTCGGAGAGTTTCGCGTTTTCACCAGGTCCGCGTCCCTCCGCCGAGGTGGGCGGATCGTGGCGAAATCGTCGCTTGATCTGGGCTCCGCTGCTGGTACTCGGC
>DAINCT010000267.1:0-5717 GCA_036732245.1 Chloroflexota bacterium
CTGCCTCGGGCCAATGCTCCTTATGGAAGATGAGCCGAGACGTGCGGATCCGTCCTGACTCGGCGGTGATCCACTCGATCGTGGGTACCGCGCCGGCCGGCGCCGGCCAGCTCATGCTCCTCAATGGACTCACCGGCCAGGAGAGCGACGCGCACGACTGGAACAATCTCCTCACCCGCTGGGGACTGCTCCAGCACGACATTGGGATTGCGCGCGGCATGCGCGCGGTCGCGTTCGTCGTGTGCGTCGCGAGCCTCGTCGTCGCGGTCTGGAGTGCGCTGCAATCACGCCGCGAGCAACCCGTCGAGGCCGCGGAGCTGTAAGACCTTTAGCCCTCGCGCTTCATGCGCTTCTGGCGCCACACTGACAAGCAGCGCAGCGAACACGGGTGCTGGTTTCTTTTGTCGTTATAGGAGAGGATGGATCGCGGCGACGAGGTGTTAAGGTGGATTTCGCGTCAATTCCTGGCAAGTCGAGTGATTTACCGATCAGGGCTCCTGTCGGTCAGATCGCCGGACTGCCCGTGACCGGAATCGCAGTAGCGGTGACGAGTATTGTGCGAAAACTCAGATGCATGGCATAATTCGTCCCAAATGATGAGCCCGCCCTGCGTCAAAACGTCGCGCATTCGTCACCATGTTGCGCTAGTCAGTGTCGTCATCCTCGGTGCGGCTTGCGGCGATGGCGGAACGGGACCATCGAGCGGTCCTCCGGGGGTTAGGATAGTTGCCGGGGCTGGGGCGACGGACACTGTCCTGACGCAGCCCGCTCAGGCGCTCATCGCCGAAGTAAGAGATACACGTGGCAAGGTGGTTCCGGGCGTGATTGTGCGCTTTCAGTCCCGCCCGCCCTCTGATACGGCCAGACAGTTCTACGAGGCCGCCATCTTCGTATGTCAGCTCACAGCATCTTCGTGTTTTAACTCTCAGTTCGTTGCGGATACGACCGACCGCTCCGGACGGGTGAAAGCACTGGTTCGTCTGGGAAGTGTTGCTGGCAAAGCAGTCGTTCTCGTAACTGTTCCCGAGCTCGGCGTGCAAGACTCCGCGACTTTCACAGTCACCCCGGGTGCGCCTGTGAAACTGAACTTGTCGACGCGAGATACCACCCTTGATATCGCCGGTGCTGCGACGTTGCGCGGCCACGCCGCCGATCAGTTCGGCAATACGAGATCTGAAGTCGCAGCCTTCTCTGCAGGCCCGGGCGGCGCGGTGACTGTAGATGCCGCAACCAGCACTGTGACCGGTCGCGACCTCGGCACGCAGTGGGTGTACGCGCATGTGGGTGGCTTGACGGATTCCGCTATCGTGCGCGTGGTGCCGGCGGGACGTCTGGTGGTGTGGTCGGCGTCGCAATCGTTGGTGCGGCTCGTCGACACCGACGGAAAAGCAGAGCGAACAATCTTTACCAACGCCGCTAGCGATATCGGCGTGTTTCCAACCTTCGATCCGACAAGACAGCGCATCACCCTGCATACGGGCGCGCCCAACACGGGGGTCGCTACCGATGCGATCGTTCTCGATACGACGGGAACACCACGACGCGATATCAGCGGATTCAGCAACATCGTCGCCGTGCGAGAGACCGATGACGGAAACGTAATGGTGGTCGGTCGCCGTACCACCGACCCGCAAGGCACTTACTTATTCCGGGTGACAGCGGATAACACTATTACGCTGCTCACAATGTTGAATTTGTCCAACGGTTCTTATGGTGGTGCTGACATCACGCACGACGGAAGCCGCGTTGCTCACCTCAACGGCAGCGTGCTGAGTGTACTGGACGTGTCGACTGGGATAACGACGCAGCTGGATGATGGCGCGCGGTCTCCCCGCTGGTCGGTGCAAGGCGACCGGCTGGTGTACCTGCGCGCGTGGTGCACCAGCGGTTTCGACGGTATCCCGATAGTGGTCAACGCCGACGGCAGTGGCAGCCGAATACTTTCGAATTTCTGCTTCAGTCCGGGTCTCGCCTGGTCCCCGGACGGAAGCTACATAGTCGGCCGCAACAGTAACTACGAGTATGCCGAGATAGGTTTGCGCATAATGCGCGTGAGCGATGGTGCCAGCGTGGTGGCGCACTTCTTCTCAGGCGGGCTTCCGATGGATTATTACCAGCCCGATTGGCGGTGATTCGAAAAAGCTAAAGACCTTACGTTTCGCTAATCGCTGCTTCAGCGCGGCTCGGCCGTGTGGCCGAAGTTTGTCGACGTCGTCGCTGGGATTATCTCCAGCTCATAGTTGCGTAACCAGGCCCGTTCCTGATAGGCAGAACGTTTCCGGTCGCGACTTCGATTATGTCCAGAGAGCCAGAGAGATTCACGCCGATGAACCACTTCGAGTCTGGCGACCATACCACCGGCGCGTCGGTATACTGCCTACCGCCGGAGCTGATCAGGCGCTGGTTGGTGCCGTCGGCATTGACGAGTCGCAAATTCCCTAGTCCATTCGGGTCAACGGACGCTATCTGCGTTCCGTCGGGAGACCACGACGGGTAATCACCGGTCACGCTCCACGCGGAGATGGTCTTGGTGTTGTAGTCGAATACCTTGATCCGCGGTCCGCTCGTCGTGAATGCGACTCTGGATCCATCAGGCGATGCCGATGGATGCGTCGCTGCCTCGCCAGCTGCGATGAGTTCGTCCAGAAGCTCGGGGTTCGTGCCATCGATACCCGCTCGGAATAGACAGAAAGGGGGGATGAAGCAGCGAGAGTCGTGGCCGGTGAAATACAAAACGGGTGCGTTCGCGCTCGGCGAAGGCTCGTTCTGTTGCATCAGTGTTGCCGGCGGGCTGGGAATAAGCGTCGAGACGTTACCGCTCGCGTCTATGGTACGTATTTGCTCTCGCCCAGCGACGATATCCGAGTATATGATGGTGCTCGATCCCGGAAGCCATCGCGGTCGCGGGCCGATTCCGTTGTCGTTGTCCATCACGCCGATGACATCACGAAGGCCGGACCCGTCGAGATTGAAGGTGACGATGCGCTCGCCGTTTGCGCGCAAAACCAATGCAGTGACGGTGCCGTGGGGAACGATGCTGAGGCTGCTGAGTCCGGACGCGCCGCCCGCCGTCCCAGTCAGGGTGTACCGGCCAGTGGTTGAGGCACTTACCACCCCCGCGCTGCTGACGGATACGCCGGGAGATGACGCGGTGTAGGCCACCGGATCGTTGCGGGCGTTCATGAACCGGTCGACGACGCTACTATGCACGGTATAGCTACCACTCGCGTACATCGAGGTGTCCGAGGGCGTCATCAGAACATACGCTGGTTGCCCAGGAAGCACTGTGTATCGCGCGGTGTCCTGGATGCCGAGCGTCGGCACCGACACGGCGATGCGCGCCGGGCCGGCGATGGTGCCTAGCTGGATCAGCACCGCGGCGCGTCCGGCTCCGTCCGTCTCCCCGGTCGTGAAAATGCCATACTGCGTCGACGTCAGCGCCTCGACCCAGCATTTCGGCGTAGCAACAGGCAATCACAGGTGATGAGAAACGCACCACGGTCCCCTGTGGCACGATCGCGCCGCGGGCGTCGCGCACCTCGACGACAAGAGCCTTAAGAGGTTGAGCGTTAATCGTGTCGGTCACGTTGTCGCCGCTGATCAACGTCAAACCGGGACGGCCGCCGCCCGGACCGGAGCTATCGCCGCAGGAAGCCACGACGAAGACTGCCGAAATGAGGAGAAGATGTCTTCGCATTCGCTTACCGCACCTACTCCGGCCAGGCTCCAAGTACGATGGAGCCCACTACTCCCGCACCGTGGGCATGGCCTTCACTGCACGGCATGGTTACCGGCGTGGTGGAACAGTTAGAGAAGTCGGAGTCGTAGCTGTATGGTTCAAGCGTGACTGTCGCCATGCCCGCGGTGGGAACGGCGTCGACCGCCCCCTGGATCGAGAGACGCGTCAGGAAGTCCGGGCCAAACGTGACCACCGGTCTGCTGTTGTCCGTACGGTCGTCGACGACGTACCTCTCGCACAGATTGTTCGCGCACGTCGGATCCCAATACGTCACGTAGGCCTCACTGTGATAGTGCACATCAGCCCCCGCCCAGCCGTACTGGATAGTCGAGAAGCCGGCCAGGACGCCGCTCTCGAACGTGCACACGAACAGATCAGTGGTGGCGCCAAAGAAGGTGCCGCAGGACGCTCCCCACTCTGGCGGATACCAGTACGCGGGCTCGCTCGTGTCGAGCGTTACATCGAGCGTAGTGATTGTCGTCCCGTTGGTCGCCATCTCGCCGTGCATGGTGACGGGGAAAGTCAGCTTGTGCTCGATGAGACCCATCATCAACCCCGACTGAGATTGACCTTGCGACGATACCGTCTGATCCCAGGTCTCTTCTATCCCCTCGGGGGTGGTGTTGGTGTAGAGGAAGCGAGTCCAGCTGTTGTCTACAATCGAATTTGCGGACAGTTGCAAGCCGCGGAATTCGGCTGGTTGTACGATTTGAATGGACGCCGTCGCGCTGTTGTTCGTGTCGTCGTAATCGCCGGGCCGGACGTTCTCGACGCGCAACTCGAGCGCATGTGTGCCTACGCTGCTGAAGCTGTGGGTCATTGCGCAGTCGACGACGCCGCCCGCATCCACCCAGATCCCATCTGCGCGATCCGCTGCGGTGCCGTCCACGTAGAGAACGCAGCTGGCGCGCGCTCCGACGTCGCCGAGCCTCTCCATGATGAAGGCATGGAAGTTCACCGGCAAGCCGACGAAGGCGTTGGCCGGACCATCGATACGGAGAGCGATCAGGTCCGGGCGCAGGTGAACGACGTCGGAGACGATCACAACGTTTGTATTCGAGCTGCCGATGCTGCGGACGTTTGCCTTTACTTGCACTCCGCTTCCTCGCGGCAGGTTTGAATATGAAAAGCTGGCCGTGCTCGTGGAGAGGCCGTTGTTGGTGCTCGTGAAAAGCTGCGCCCCTCCCGGGTCGTAGCCTTTGACCTGGACTGACGAGAGGGTGCCCGATGAAACGCCACCGTCGAACGTGCCGGTGGTGATTTCGACGTCGGTCGTCCCCGACCGGCCGAGGAGCGCCCGGCTAGAGATGGTCGCAGAACCGGCACTGGCAGTGGCCGGGTGGAAGCCCGCGTCGCGGTACTTCCTGCTGTTTGGGTAAGTGAGAGGCCGATAGCCGCTCCTTGTGAGCATCGCCGCTCGCGGTGACAACCGGGATGGTAGCCCGGCGGGATCCGTGCATGCGGTTGCGACCAACACCGCGCCGATGACGACTGAGAAAGACGCGAAGCGCGGCAAATGAGCTCCCTGACGGGGTGGGGAGGATACTGTAGAGCTTAAGCCGGGGGCGCGCAAGAACAATCTTCCCCCTCCCAATGACGGGCGTCCTCCCCAGAGGACTTTTCAAGCTCCGCAAGGTCGTTCTCTTTCCACGCGATGTCGATTTTGTTTCGCGTGCAAAGAAAAACCGCAGCGAACGTCCAGAGGTTCGTCAGAAGTGAGTTTCCCCAGTCATAGTAGACCGGCAGTTCGGTGATGAAACCGAACAGCGGAGGAGGCAATTGCTACCGCAATTGAGCGCTACAACCGGAAGCGCGAGAACCCGCCGAGGTCTGAGCGTTCAGGATTCTCTCGGCCCCGTTCGCTCGCTCTCGCTGACGGTAGCGGGCTGCCAGAATCGAAGCGCTACATAGCCCAAAAAGAGACCCACCCCGTAGACTATCGTGACGCCGAAAGTCTGCGGGTTCGATAACGGATTCA
>DAINCT010000268.1:0-5243 GCA_036732245.1 Chloroflexota bacterium
TTCGACACGTCAACGAATTGGCAGAGCATCGCGCACTGTGTGCAAGACGTGGTCAATAGGATCGAAGGCGGCGCCTCCTCGATTCTCGCCGTCAGCAGCACAAGCATGCGGGAGGGCATGGTGCTCTATGACCGCGACGGTCTCGAATTGTGGGCCTGTCCCAATGTCGACTCTCGCGCCACGCAAGAATCACCGGAATTGATCGAAAGTGGGCTGGCGGAGAAAATCTACTTCACCGCCGGTGATTGGATTGCCATCACCGCGCCACCGCGTCTGCTCTGGATCGATCGTCACCAACCTGAGGTCCGCGAGCAAGCCGCACATTTGACCATGCTGAGCGATTGGATCCTCTACCGCCTGTGTGGTGTTTTCGTCACCGATCCGTCCGTCGGATCCAGCTCGGCGCTTTTTGACCTGCAAACACGGACGTGGTCCGACGACCTGATTGGGGAGCTCGGATGGCCGAGGGAAATATTCCCAGAGGTTGCGGAGCCGGGAACGGCAGTTGGTACCGTGCATGCCGAAGCGGCACGAGCGACCGGTCTGCGGGAAGGCACACCCGTAATCGTCGGGGGAGCCGATACGCAGCTCGGCCTGGTGGGAATCGGCCGCGTTCAACCCGGGGCCATAACCGTCATTGGTGGCACGTTCTGGCAGCAGACGATCGGCGTCGATCGCCCGGTCATCGATCCCAGGGTTCGCCTGCGTACGCTGTGCCATGCGCTCCCTGACCAGTGGATGCTGGAGGGCATCGGCTTCCTACCGGGACTGACGATGCGGTGGTTCCGCGACGCCTTCTGTCAATGGGAGAAAGAACAAGCCCGACGGGATGGAGTGGACGCATACAGCCTGATGGAACGGGAGGCTGCCAAGGCACCGCCAGGATCGAACGGCGTGATCGGCATCTTTTCGGACCTGATGAATGCTAAACGCTGGATGCACGCCTCCCCTTCTCTCCTGCAATTCGATATCACGGATCCCGAGCACTCCGGCAAGCGGGAATGCATTCGCGCCATCGAAGAGGCCGCGGCATACGTCTCGCGCGGTCACGTCCAGATCATCGAGGAGCTTACACACTGCTCCGTCGACGAAATCGTGTTTACCGGCGGTGCTGCAAATGGACAACTATGGCCGCAGATTCTGGCTGATGTCCTGGACAGCCGAGTACACGTACCGACGGTCAAGGAGTCGACCGCGCTGGGAGCGGCACTCTATGCCGGAGTAGGAGCCGGGGTATATCCCGATGTGGAGACGGCGGCGAGTGACATCGCCTGCACCGAGCACACGTTCGAACCCGACCCCGACACGCACGAAATCTACCAGAGTCTGTACGACCAGTGGCGGCAGGTCTACGAACGGTCCCTGGCTATGGTGGAGGACGGACTGTTGCGTCCGATGTGGCGCGCCGCGGGTACGTAAGACCCTGGCCGACCAACCTGTATGAATCATTGGAGTCAAGAATATGAATGAGACAAACGCTGTCCGCGTCGAGGGCGAGACGGAACTGGAACGGCTCGTCAATCGGTCGCGCATATTAGGCGCGGATCCGGAACTGGTGGTGCACGGAGGGGGGAACACCTCCACCAAACTCACCGAACGCGACTACCTGGGACGTGAGCGACGCGTGCTCCGCGTAAAAGGAAGCGGTACCGACCTGAAAACGATCGGGCCCGACGGCTTTCCGGGCATCTACCTGGACGACATCCTGCCACTCCGAGACCGGGAGGCCATGACGGATGAGGAGATGACGTCCTACCTCACCCACTGCATGGTTGATTCGGCCGCACGCCGTCCCTCGATCGAGACATTGCTGCATGGCTTCCTTCTCGCGCCGCACGTCGATCACACGCATGCCGATGTCATCTGTGTTCTCAGCAATAACCCGGGTGGCGCCGATGTGATTCGCGAGGCGTTGGGGGACGACGTGGCGTATGTTCCGTATATTCGTCCAGGATTCGAACTCTCGCGGCAGGTCGGCGCACTGAGCGGCAAGCGCGCGGTCGTTCTACAGCATCATGGCCTCGTTACCTGGGGAACAACGCACGAAGAGAGCCTGGGCGCAACGCGCGAGCTCGTCGATCGCGCCAAGCGCTACCTCGCTCAGCACGCTCAATCCTCGCCACAGTCAGACGTCCCGTCGGTCGAAGGGGTTGCACTGCGCGATCTGCTACTCCGCCTTCGTGGGCGCCTCTCTCGCGCACGAGCCGGCATCCTCCACATCGATCGCACGCAGCGCGCCTTCGCCAATCGCGGAGATGTCGATACGTTGGCCACCGCGGCGCGCGCTACACCGGACCACGTGCTCCGCATCGGTCCCTGGAGCGCCGTGATCCGCGACATGGATGAGGTTGACGCCGTAGTAGACGCGTATGCGAAACAGTACCATGGCTACTTCGAGCGCAATCGACACCGCTTGCCCGTCGGGCTCGGCATGCTGAGCCCGACGCCGCGCGTCATCCTGGTTCCGGGACTTGGTTGTATCGGCGTCGGCCCGGATGCCAGGACCGCGCGAGTTGCGACCGAGGTTGCGTACCACAGCCACAGCGTGACTGCACAGGTCCTTGATACGTTTGGCGAGGTGACCTGGCTGAACGAGGAAGAGATATTCGACATCGATTACTGGCCGCTGGAGCTCGTGAAGCTGCAATCGGCACCCGCGCCTCCGCCGCTCGGTGGCCACATTATTCTCGTCGGAGGGTTGGAGGGCCAGGCGGCTATCGGCATCGTGCAGCATCTAGCGAATCTGGGCGCGCATCTTGTCCTGGTTAATGTGAATGGGGGCGTCGTCGACGCAGCGGGAGGGTCCCTGTCGACGGAGAAGCTTGCCACGATCGACGGGGACCTGAACGACTTCGAAGACGTACGTCTCGCAGTGGACCGGGCTGTCGAGGCGTTCGGCGGCCTGGACGCGGTGGTTACAGCGGGCGACGCCGATTTGCCCGCTCTTCAAGCGGCAATGCGCCAGGCGTTCGACCGCCAGGGTCTCGAAGGCAGCCTGGTACTGGTGAACGAGGCGACCAGGCCTGAACAGCGAGCCGGCGTGCGAACCAATGCGGTAGAGCACGACGATGGCGCTCCCACGGACGAGATTGCGGCAGCCGTCACGTATCTGATCTCAGACAGCGCGGCTCACGTTTCCGAGTGCGTCATCCCGGTTCGTAGCAACGTCGGATGGCGGATCGTGTCAGAGCCCGATAAGACTCGACGTTGAGATCGACGATCAGCGGATCAAGCGTTATGACGCCACCCGAGCAATCGGCACGGGCAACGTGACTCGGTAGATAGTCTTCCCCCACGCCGCACTACCTCATTCGTTCTGTTCGCTGACGGATGCCGCGGACAGTTCGGCCTGGGTTGCACCGGTCATCATCGCCACCACACCTTCCATGGTCTGCTCCCCGGGCCGGGCGATTCCTACCCGGCGTCCCAGGCGCATTACTTGAATGCGGTCGGCCACCTCGAACACGTGCGGAAGATTGTGGCTGATGAGGATCACCGGAACACCACGTGCCTTCACGTTCCGGATCAGTTCCAGGACCATGCCGGATTCCTTCACTCCCAGGGCTGCCGTGGGTTCGTCCATGATCACGACGCGCTTCCCCCAGGACACCGCGCGGGCCACGGCCACCCCCTGCCGTTGACCACCTGAAAGGTTCTCGACGGGCTGACGCATGGATCGCAGACCAATCTTCAACGAGGCCATATTTTCGGCAGCTTCCCTGCGCATCCGCGGCTTGTCCAGTCTGCGCAGAATCGCTCCCAGCGGTCCGGCCTGTCGTTCCTCACGCCCGAGAAACAGGTTGCTCGCGATATCGAGCGCCGGTGCCAACGCCAGATCCTGATACACCGTTTCGATTCCGAGACGCCTCGCATCCTGGGGAGTTCGCATCTGAACGGGCTGACCGTCCATCAAAATCTCTCCCTCATCGGGTGTGTACGCTCCCGACAAGACCTTGATCAAGGTCGACTTACCGGCACCGTTGTCCCCTACCAGCGCGAGAATCTCATCGGCATACAGTTCGAAATCCACGTGTTCAAGGGCCGACACGCTCCCAAACCGTTTGGAAACGTTCTTGCCCTGCAGAACAGGGACACGGTCGCTTGACAGCGTCATGCTTCGTTCCCTGCCCTCACGTCCGGCGTCGCCGCGTCGCTTGATCCGCGGCGACCGCCACCACGACCAGGATCCCGGTAGTAAACGTCTGCCAGAGCGCATCGACTCCAATGAGCGTAAGACCGTTTCGGATCACCCCGACGATCAGGGCCCCGATGAAAGTTCCGACCACGCTCCCACGACCACCAAATAGGCTGGTACCGCCGATCACAACGGCCGTGATACTGTCCAAATTGTCAGTCTGTCCGGCGTTCGGATCGCCCACCGTAGAACGTCCCAGAATCAGCAACGCTGCGATTCCATAGATAAGACCCGCCACCAGATAGACCGAGAGCAAGAGACGGGATGTGCCGATGCCGGTGAGTCGCGCTGCTTCAACGTTGTTCCCCGTGGCGTAGACGTGCCTGCCCCAGGCTGTCTGCGTCAGTGCATACCACATGATCGCGACGACGGCGAGCATGACGACAACTCCAACTGACCAGTTCGTTTGACCGACTTTGAAGGTGGCGCCGAGCGCGAGTAACGAGGATGGCAAGTTATCCACCGCGGCACCGGTGGTATAGAGGAGCGTCGCCGCATACGCCACGTTCAACATGCCCAACGTCACGATAAACGGTGGCAGTCGGATACGGGCCACCACCAACCCGTTAACCAGACCGAGCCCAATCGTAATACCAAGCCCTGCGGCGATGGCCACGGGAACAGGTGTGCCACTCACCGCCAGCTTGGCCATGATGACCGATCCGAATACCATGATTGCGCCGTTGGAGAGGTCGATCCCGCCCGTGATGATGATGAGCGTTTGTCCAACGGCCAGGGTGCCGACTTCCATGACCTGCTGAAAAACTTGTGAGATATTACCGGTGGTCAGGAAAACCGGCGACTTAATGCTGAAAAAGATCACCAACAATAGGAGCCCGAACAGGGGCCCGACAATCGGTGTGGTCTCCACGAGCGTGAGCGCTGCCGCCACGGCTCTGCGCAGGCCGGAACGTTCAGCCGCGGCCGATGGCGTGCTCACCAACTCTCCCGGTACCGCGTCTTCAGTGCCACGTCAATCTCCATGATCGGTGCTGGAGGATTCGGCTGATCGCAGTATGCCACTACGGTAGCATGAGAGAGGCGGGGG
>DAINCT010000268.1:5253-5713 GCA_036732245.1 Chloroflexota bacterium
CCCGCCTCGCTCGTTCGTGCGCCCTGAGACTAACCCCAGCAGTTTTGCAAGCCGAACTGAATCGACTTGTGGGCCAGGCCATACGCATTCTTGGTCACCAGCGGTTCGCCGGTATCCACGCGCTTTGGGATGCTCTTGCCCTGCGCTGACTGATACCCGTACTGAACGCCAAGCTGGGCCATCTTTCGCGGGAACTGCATGACGTCTGTATTGATCGTGCCGCTCTGAACCGCTTTGATGCCCCGACAACCGCCGTCCATGGAGACGATCTTGACCTTGCCCGCCATACCGTGCGACTTGATCGCCACCGCAGCGCCCAGCGCCGCCGGCTCATTGATGGTCCACACCAGATTGATGTTTGGATTGGCGGTCAGCGCATTCTCCATCGCGGTTTGTGCCTTGCTCTGGTCACCGTTGGTAAGGAGGTCTTTGACGACGTACTTGCGGCCGGAACCGAAGC
>DAINCT010000269.1:0-5697 GCA_036732245.1 Chloroflexota bacterium
CAGTTCGGCCCCGTCGCCGGGGAAAAGTCGACCAGGAAGTAAAGTCCGGTCGTACGAGACGCCAGTGAGTGCCACGCGACCCGTGAGCCACGCGATGCCGATCGCCAGCAGAGCGGTGCCGAACACGATGGAAAGGGAAGGTACAAAGAGAAAGATTCCGGCCAGCGCCGCCAGAGCGAAAAGCGTCGAATACTGACTCGGGCTGGGCGGATGCCGGAAACGATCAGTGAAGAGGACCCATACGACGGGTATAGTCGCCAGCAAGGCGTAGACCGCGATCTGCGCGAGAATTCTCAGTAGCGGATAGTGCATGGCGCAGCGCCGCGGGAGACTAGACCGCTTCGACCGGGACGGGCACGCGTCCCGAGACGTCGGAGATCAGATCCTCGCTGGATCTGCCGCGCAGGCGAGCATCGGCACTCGGCACGATGCGATGCGCCAGGACGGCTGGAGCCAGGTACTTTACGTCGTCGGGTGTCACGAACGCGCGGCCGCGGACGGTGGCGTAAGCCTGCGAGGCGCGGTACAGCGCGAGTGTGCCGCGCGGGCTCACGCCGAGCTCGATCTGCTGGTGCTCGCGCGTCGATCGCACCAGCCGTGTGATGTAGCGGCGCACATCGGGCGTGACAAACACCCCACGGACGGCATCGCGCATGGCCAGTACCACGGCCGGCCCCAGGACCGGGCAGAGGTCATCCAGGGGGTGTCCCTTGTCCTGTGAGAGGACGATGCGTTCCTCCTCGTCTTCGGACGGGTAGCCGACGCTGATGCGCAACATGAAACGATCGAGCTGCGCCTCCGGCAGCGGGAACGTCCCTTCGAGCTCAACCGGGTTCTGGGTGGCCAACACCATGAACGGACGCGGCAGCGGGTAGGTCTCATTTTCCACCGTCACCTCGCGTTCCTCCATGGCCTGCAGCAGGGCAGACTGGGTGCGGGGCGTGGCCCGGTTAATCTCGTCGGCGAGCACGATATTGGCCAGAATCGGCCCCGGTCTGAATTCGAAGTCACCACTACGTTGATTGAAGTAGAAGACGCCGGTGATATCGGAGGGCAGCAGATCGGGCGTGAACTGGATCCGTTTGAAGCCGGCCTCGATCGAACGGGCCAGGGCGCGGGCCAGGGTGGTTTTGCCGGTCCCGGGGACATCCTCGATCAGGACGTGGCCCTCGCAGAGCAGCGCAACCAGCATCAACTCCACCACCGCGCGTTTGCCGATGATCACGCGTTCGATGTTGGAGATCAGCGCTTCCAGATCACGTGCGGGAGTCGCTTGCTCTGCCATTGATCTCCCGGTCACTCCGTTTCCCCACAATAGGGTCTGTGGGTATAAACGTACAACCTCGGCGTAGCGTCACTGCGCCAGGAGTGACACCCCAGTTTCGCGCGAGCAGTCTAGATGGTGGAGGGTCTCAATCTCCCTTGACCGTATCCACGAAAGCATCGGTGCGTCGTGCGATTCCTTCACTGGTCGGCGCTGCGAAATAGCCAAGCTCGATCGCCCGTTTCTCTTCGACGCTCAGTTCGCCCAGAGCAGCACGCATCTCCTCAGCTGCTTCGTGATCGTCCTCCAAGAGTCGAAGTGCCAGACTGAAGCACTGCGCACCATGCAGGTCATAGAGAGATCCAATTGCAACTGTGTCGCCGTCGGCGACTGCCTGCAGTAGGGTTGAATCGTCCCGCAGCCTTTCGGGATGTGCGGTGCTCACAACTCATGAATGACGCTGCGTCGTGCTCATCCGTCCTGGCATATGCGGCGAGGCACGCTGGCAGTGCAATACCGCCATTGGTACTGTGCGAACATCCAGTGGACGGCGTCGGTCTGGGCGTCATCGGGTCCGCTGCTATACACCGACAGGTCGTGCTCTGCGCCGGTTTGCTCATTGGTCACGAGCACTCGGTACTCTGCATTGGCACGGGCAGATTCCGCGTTTCCATGGTCGCTGATGCCCATGCGCGACCTAGCATTATCAACTCGAAGCAGGTTGAGGTGCGCGTAGAGGTCACCAAGTTCAAACGGCTTGGAGAGGATGGCAATGTGCTGTACGTCAAGCCATTCCTGCTTTTCGGCGAACTGCCCGGTATCAGTGGACCAGATGATGACTGGAATGGAGGCGGTGGCTGGTTCAGTTCTCAATTGACGCAGCAGTTCCCACCTGGTATTCAACGTCCCTGGATAGAAGTCGAAGATAACGGCATCTGGTTGTTCGTGTATAGCCACATCGTTGAGGGAATATCTGTCCCGCACAGGAAGGATCTCCCAGTCGTGGTCTCGCCCGATATCAGCCATGAGTTCGAGAATGGAAGCATTGTCATCCACAACTGCGATACGAGGCATTGATATTCCCCTCTGTGCACGGTCGTGCGACCACTGTGGCGAAGTCAACCCGCTTCATCGGCCATGCGGCCAGAAGACTGGAGAGGGGAAGCGACACACTGTATGTAATCTAAAATATATATTAGAGTTTCTACATATGTCAATCTCCCCTCGGTTTGTTGTGCTCGATGCGATACTCGATGAGTAACCGAGATCTTCGACGAGCATAGAAGGGGCCGAGCCGACCATGACCAACACTTCACCCGACGAGGTTGAAACCGGGGCACCTTTTCCCGTGACGGAGCCACGTCCCGCTTTTCCATTTTCGACGGCCGGGCGTTTCCCTGTGCTGGACAAGGGACAACTCAAGACTTTGCTTCGATACGGGACCGAGCACGAGGTCTCTGCCGGCGAGGTGCTGTTCGCCGAGGGGGATGAAAACTACGACCTGATCGTGGTGCTCGAGGGCGAGATGGAGGTTGTGGTCGACAGCCACACGGGTTCGACCGAACCCTTCGTTGCCACCTATGGGCCCGGTCAGTTCCTCGGCGAGATCGGGCTGCTGACAGGTCAGCGCGCATTTCTGCCCGCCGTCGCACGCACCGACGGTCGAATACTGCGGATTCCGCTTGCGCAGGTGCGAGAGGTGATGGCGCAGGAACTCGGTCTGAGCGAGTTGATCCTGCGGACGTTTCTGGTTCGACACGCCAATCTGACCAGCAAAGGCGCAGGGCTCACCCTCATCGGGTCGCGCTTCGACGCCGACACGCGGCGGATCCTCGAGGTGCTGTCCCGCAACCGCCTGCCGTCACAGTGGCTGGATCTGGAAGGGTCGCCCCAGGCTGAAGCGATACTGCGCGAGTTGGAGGTGTCCGTCGATGCGTTTCCGATCGTGATCGTGCCCGGCAGACCTCTTCTGAGGAATCCCGGCAATCGTGCCCTGCTGGATGCACTCGGTCTGACCGACACGCATGAGACGGGTCCATCGAGCAGCTGCGATCTCCTGGTGGTAGGGGGCGGGCCGGCCGGTTTGTCCGCAGCACTCTATGGAGCGTCGGAGGGATTGGAGACTGACATGGCGGAGGATACGGCCTTCGGCGGACAGGCAGGAACGTCCTCACGCATCGAGAACTATCTGGGCTTCCCGGCCGGGCTGTCCGGAGAGGAGCTTGCGGCCCGGGCGGTACTGCAGGCACAGAAGTTTGGTGTGCGGATGAAGCTGGCCGCGCGGGCAGTCGGGTTGTCGTCAGACGCCGGATTGCACCACGTCACGTTCGAGGACGGTGAAGTCGTCGCTGCGAGGGCGCTGATCATCGCCACCGGCGCGAGTTACAACCGGCTGCCGGTGGAGCGGCTCGGCGAGTTTGAGGGAGTCGGCGTGTATTATGCCGCGACCCAGATGGAAGCTCAAGCCTGCCGCGGCGGGCCAGTTGCCATCGTTGGAGGCGGGAACTCCGCCGGCCAGGCCGCCCTTTTCCTCAGCCGGACGAGTACACGGGTGTATCTGTGCATCCGAGGAGAGTCGTTGGAGACCTCTATGTCGCGCTACCTGATCGATCAGATCGAGCGAGATGCCCGCATTGAAGTGCGGCCGCACACGGAGGTCAGAGGGCTCCTGGGGAAAGGACAACTCGAGGGCCTGGAGCTGGTCCAAAGCGTGACACATCAGAAATCGAACCTCGCGGTGCGGGCGCTCTTCGTCTTCATTGGAGCCAATCCCTGCACCCAGTGGCTGGACGGTCAACTCGCCGCCGACGACCACGGATTCCTCCTCACCGGTTCGGACGTACCTCCGTCACAGCGCGAACCTCGCGCGCCCCTGCCGCTGTTTCTTGAAACCAGTCGCGCGGGAATCTTCTGCGTGGGGGATGCGCGCAGTGGGTCGGTCAAGCGCGTGGCCGCGGCCATCGGCGAAGGCGCGATGGCCGTTCGCCTCGTCTTCGACCGACTGGAAGCATCTGGGGTTACGACCGCTCCCTCGCCCCAGGCTGGACGGTAAGTCGGTATGGGCTGGACTGAATAGCACTTCCGGTCTTCGTTATCGCAGGTGGGGTGGGTTCGCCCAATTACTCTGGTTGGAGGAAGCGTCCAGGTCACTTTCGAGGACAGGCATCACGTGTTGCGCCAGGTAACCGCATCCGCCGCAGACGGTCGCGACGCACACCACTCGGTTATCCCCACTGATCACCATATTGCGGAGTTGCGACTGGGCGTACTCCATGATGAAGCCATCGAGCACCGTGCTGTTTGTGCGCCCACAGCCTGGGCACGGCAATACGGCCCCTGCCTCCCGCAGTCTCGACTCAATCTTTTGCGTTTGTTCCAGAGATAGTCTGCTCACGTGTGTCCTCCTGTACGCTACTGCTCGCATGCAGCACCTCGTAGGTGTCTGCGGCGGCCACAACCTCGACCTGGGCAACCTCGGTCACGCTCTCGAATCCAATGAGAATTGCATCTCGGCCGGCGCTGACTATTTCACGCCGGCCGGCCAGCCGCATGCGCTTATGCGCGCGCCAAAATTTCTGCACTTTCGTGTGCGTGAGCGCCAGACCTACGTCTGGCTGCAGAGAAATCGCGCCGCAGCCTTCACACCGGATGTGCACGCCAGACGTATCCCGATTTAGCAAGGAGCCCGCCAACGTGCCGTAAAACGGTTTCGAGTGCCAGGCTACTTCGAAATCCAAACTCCTGCCCAACCACATAGGCACTGGTGGCGGCGAGGACCGGCACCGCGAGCATGGCGGAAGCGAGCAGACCGGCGGCGAACAGAAATCCGGCGATCGGACCGGCCACGGGAACCAGAGCCTGAGCCGCGTCCTGCGCGGTCTGAACCGTTTTGTGATGAATGTCCAGCGTGGCGCCTGTCCCGATCAGGATGAACCAGAAGATGCCGACGGCGAGTAACATCCCGATGCCGGCATCTGCCTGTGCCAGACCTAGCTTTTCGATCGGCGGTTTCTCTTCAGCTTCCTCGATCGTCTCCCACACGTACACGTAGCCGGTGAGGGTTGTGCCGAGGAGGCCCAGAGCTCCCTGGACGGTGGTCGGATCGTTGTCTTAGGCGCCCGAGATTATTCCCGGGCCGAGAGCCGTGAGGTAACCTGGAATCTTGATCCGGTGCTTCTCCGGCTCACGATCTTCCGCTGCGTGGACCTGTCGCGCCATCCGTCACATCGTCCCCTCGCGTCGTCGCCTCCGCCCGAGGGGCAATAACCGTGCCCCGGCATGGCGTACTGCCTTAAGAGCTACAGAGGAGCAGTGTACGCGATTCTGCCGCTACGGCAGAATGTTGGCGATGCGCGCGACCACGAGGGCCACCGTAACCAACGACGCGGCGGACTGGAGCATGAAAAGCGCCTTTGCCCATTCGCTGAGCGGCA
>DAINCT010000270.1:0-5689 GCA_036732245.1 Chloroflexota bacterium
GCTGGCTGCCGGTACCGTCTGCTCGCTCGGCGGAGGAACCACTGCCCTGGTCGAGTTGTCGCTGTTCGCCGGCGAGCGTCCCTTGTATCTGGATGACCTTATCTTCCGGTTGCAACTGGGCGGCAACCAGATCGTACTGGCTCATCCCGAACGGTATGGCTTCGTCGAACGCGACGTGAGCGCGCTCGATACGCTCGTGTCGGGCGGCCTCTTGCTGCAGCTCACCGCTCCGGCGCTGCTCGGCGACTATGGGGGCGGCATTCGACGCACGGCGGAGCATTTGCTGCGACGCGGTTCGTACAGCCTCGCCGCCAGCGATCGACATCACCCCGGCCCGAATCGATCGCTGGCGGCGTTGCATGAGCGCATCACACAGTTGAGTGATGCCGATACCGCCGATCTACTGCTCTGCGAGAATCCGGCGCGCGTGCTGGACGATACACCGCTGGCGCCGTCGACCCCCATGGAAGAAAAGAATCCATCACTGTTCGGTCGGCTCCTGGGACGACGTGGCTCTTGAGGCGGATGGCCCTGCGCCTACTCACCTGGCTGCAATATACGGCCGCGCGCCTCGCAGTTCGATTGCCGATACCGGTGCGGCGGCGTCTCGCCTGGCTGTCACAGGCCACATTCACGGTTGGCGTGTCGGGGGTCGTGCTCAACGATCGCGATGAACTCCTGCTCCTGCGACACCGCTTTCGCGAGAGCCATGCCTGGGAACTTCCTGGTGGCTTCGTGGAACGCGGGGAAACGCTCGATGATGCGCTGCGACGCGAGCTACGGGAAGAAACGGGGTTTGAGGTCGACATCGTGGACCATATCTCAACCCGCATATCTCGCGTTCGCCACGTCGACGTGTCGTACCTTGCGCGTATCCGCAGCGGTTTGCTCCACGTCGAGCCACAAGAAATCCTCGACGCCCGCTTCTTTCACTGCCGTGAGCTCCCGCCCGGGTTGTCGCCGGAGCAATTGCTGATGCTCCGGCCGGTGCTCGAGACAGTCATGCGGAATTCGCCCGAAAGCAACTAGAGCGGACCGCAAACGTCTAGCCGGGTGCACGTGTTCAGACAATTCGCGAATCCGGCCATTGGGCCATGGCACGGCCGTCGAGTCCGCGATACACTTGGTCAAGAAAATTCGCCCTCGTTCCACGCTACGACTGGGACTGTATAAAAGGAACGGCACGATCATGGCAGCATCGCCCCGCGAGGCCCCGCTCACCGAATCGACCGTGGTTGCCGGGAGACATTTGAGCCGACAGTACGGGGAGGGGGATGCGCGCGTGGACGCGCTGCGAGACGTCTCGATCGACCTGCAGCGAGGCACCTTTACCGCCATCATGGGACCATCAGGGTCCGGCAAGTCTACCTTGATGCATATCCTGGCCGGGCTCGATCGACCCACATCCGGCACGGTGACCATCGATGGGGTCGAGATTACAGACCTGACCGACAAGCGTCTCACCCTATTACGCCGCGAGAAAATCGGCTTCGTTTTCCAGTTCTTTAACCTGCTGCCGATGCTGACGGCGGAGGAGAATATCGTTCTCCCGCTCAAGATCGGTGGCAAGAAGATCGACACCGCGCTCCTGAATCGACTGCTGGACACAATGGGACTGGCAAACCGGCGGAGCCACCGACCCTCCGAGCTCTCGGGCGGCCAGCAACAACGGGTGGCGATCGCGCGGGCACTGATGTCGCAACCTGCCGTGGTGTTCGCGGACGAGCCGACCGGAAACCTGGACTCGCGCTCGAGCCAGGAAGTGCTCCACCTTATGCGTGACACCTCAACCGATATGGGACAGACAATCGTGATGGTCACACACGATGCGCAAGCGGCATCCGTGGCGGACCGGATCGTCTTCCTCTCTGACGGCGAGATCGTGCGCGATGAAGGTCACCTTGGAGCCGACGGCATCTTCGACGTGATGAGAGCGCTGCAATGACCGCGGTCGCGCTGCGCGGGCTTCTGACTCGTAAGCTGCGCACCGCGTTGACGATGATCGCCATCATTCTCGGTGTGTCGATGATTTCCGGCACCTATGTGTTGACGGATACCATCAACGCGGCGTTTCTGAACATCTTCACCACCGCCGATCAGCGGATCGATGCGGTGGTGGTCGCGAAGTCAATCGTCTCATCCAACTTCAGCGCGCCTCCGCCCTTCCCGCAGAGCCTGTTACACACGGTGCAGACCACGCCCGGTGTGGCTCAGGCAGAGGGCGCGGTGGCCGATCAGGCACAGCTCTTCGATCTCTCCGGCAAGTCCATCGGCTCGACGGGCGGCGCGCCGACCCTGCTCTTCAGCGAGTCATCGGCACGCTTCCGGCAGACCTCCATCGTGCAGGGACGATGGCCACACGGCAACGAGGTGGTCATCGACAAGGACACCTTTGCCAAGCATCATTTACGACTCGGCCAGATCGTGAAGGTGGCGGCCGGCGGGCCGGCGCAACGTATGACGATCGTGGGCAGTACGCGTTTTGGCTCGGTGGGTAATCTGGGTGGCGCCACCACGATCGACATGGAGCTTTCGGTGGCGCAGCGAGTCACCGGCAAGTTGGGCAAACTGGATGAGATCGCCGTGGCCGCAGCACCCGGGGTCTCGCCGCAGCAGTTGGTGCAGCGGCTGCGGGTACGCATTCCACCGAATCTCCGGAATCGAACGAAGGTACAGACCGGGGCGCAGAATGCAACCGATTCGTCGAACACGATTGCCAGCGCGCTCAACTTCCTGACCATTGCACTGCTCGTCTTCGGCGGCATCGCGGTGTTTGTGGGCGCGTTCATTATCTTCAACACCTTCTCCATCACGGTGGCACAGCGTGCCCGGGAGTTTGGTCTGCTGCGCACGTTGGGGTCGACGCGGGGACAGGTTCTGCGCTCGGTTATCCTCGAGGCCTTACTCATCGGCGTGGTCTCATCGGTGATTGGACTTTTGCTCGGGCTCTTGCTCGCGCAGGGCCTCAACGCCATCTTCAAGAGTTTCGGCGTCGACCTGCCCAACGCGGGACTGATCGTGCAGACACGTACGGTAGTCGTGGCGCTGCTGGTCGGGACGATCGTGACCCTCCTGGCCGGCTCGGTGCCCGCGATTCGAGCCACGCAGGTGCCTCCGATCGCCGCGCTGCGCGAAGGCGCCCAGCTCCCACGCGGACGATTCGCTCGGTTCGTGCCTTTCATCGCGGGGGGACTGGCGGTGCTTGGACTCTTGGTGTTGGCCTGGGGCATCTTCGGCTCGATCTCGTCCACCGGGCAACGCCTCACGCTGATCGGCCTGGGCGCCGCGCTCCTCTTCCTTGGTATCGCCATGATCAGTCCGCAGATCGTGGGACCCCTGGCCGGCATCCTGGGGTGGCCAATCGAACGTCTGACCGCCATTACGGGACGTCTGGCGCGTGAAAATGCCGTGCGCAATCCGGGGCGCACCGCCGTCACGGCGGCCGCACTAATGATCGGGCTGGCGCTGGTGGGATTCGTAACCATCTTCGCGGCCGAACTGCGGAAGAGCGCCGATGATGCCGTGAACCGCGAGATTGCCGGCACGTTTTCGATTTATAGCGACAGCGGCACGTTGCTTCCGCACAGTGCCGTGCCGGCCCTGGCCCGGTTGCCCGGCGTCGCCACGGTCTCGGCGCTCAATGGAGACGCCGCCAAAATCGCCGGTATCGGCGTGACCAACGTCAATGGGATCCAACCTGCAACCATTCTCAAGGTATATCGCTTCCAGTGGAAAACAGGAAGTAACGCCACGGTTGCCGGCATGGGCCCGCACGACGCCCTGATCGGCGATACCTTTGCATCGGATCACAAGCTATCGGTGGGCTCGCTCCTGCATGTCACCACGACCGTCGGGCGGCATGACACATTTCGGGTGATTGGGATCTACAAAAGCGCCCAGATACTCGCGAACGTGGTGATCTCGTACAACACTTTCAGGACGGATTGGGAGCAGTCGAAGGATCAGTTGGCCTCGGTAACCATACTGCCCGGCCAGAGCCTGAAAGCGGTGCAGAGCCGGATCGACGCGTTGCTCAAGAGCCAGTATCCGCAGGTCACGTCGCACTCCCAGGCGCAGATCAAACAGCGCTCGGAGGCGAGCGTCAATCAGCTCCTGGGGCTGATCTATGTGTTGCTGGCGATGAGTGTGCTGGTGTCGCTCTTCGGGATTATCAATACGCTAGTGCTCTCGGTGTACGAACGCACGCGGGAGATCGGTATGTTGCGCGCCATCGGTACCACGCGCACGCAGATCCGGTGGATTATTCGCTGGGAAAGCGTGATTACCTCGGTGATTGGGGCCGTATTGGGGTTACTGCTGGGGATCGTGCTGGCCGCGCTGATCACGCAGGGGCTTTCGAGCCAGGGGATCGAGTTTACCCTGCCGGTCGGCCAACTCCTGATCTGGGTTGTCTTCGCCATCATCTTCGGCATCGTGGCCGCCGCTTTCCCCGCCCGTCGCGCGGCCCGGCTGGATGTATTGCAGGCTATTGCGTATGAGTGAGGGGGGCACACCCTCATCCCCCGGCCTCTTCTCCCGCGGGGCAGGAGAAGGGGAGAGCGTGCTGGACGCGGTAGCTCGATTACTGGTTGCTGCTGCGAATCCGGAGAGCGTCATACTGTTTGGTTCGTATGCGCGTGGGGACTATACCAAAGACAGCGACCTGGACCTGCTCGTCATTCTGCCGACGGTCGAGGATCGCATCGAGGAAATGGCACGGCTCCGTATGGCCCTGTGGGACGTGCCGATGGCGATCGATGTTGTGGTGTTCAGTCGAGATGAGGTGGAGGAGCGACAGAACCTGAGGGGGACGATGCTCTTTCACGCAGTGCGCGAGGGGCAGGTGTTGTATGACGCCGCACGATCGCGCGCTTGAACTCCTGGTACTCGCAAGGGAGGATGAACAGGCGGGAAGTTCTCGCCCGATTGGCGCCATTCGCAGTCACAATGCGCTATGCATCGATGGAGGAGTTGAAGCAACTTGATCGATCTGGAGTGAAGGCGCTGGTTGGAGAGATACGACACTGGGTTGAAGGAGAGTTGCTGTGAGCTTGCTGGACGCGCGCACCCTCATCTCCCAGCCTCTTCTCCTGCCCTGCGGTAGAAGGGGGGCTTGCTGCTGCATTCTCACTTTATGGGTAAGAGATGATCGAGTTCACCAGGAGGACGCGCCATGAAGTACATGCTGCTTTTTTTCGCCGATGAAGCTGCCTGGATGGCACTCTCCGAGGGCGAACGGAACGCGGCCATCGAACAGATCGGTGCGTGGTACAGCACCCAGGCGCAGTCGGGCCGGTTGGTTGAAGGACGACGCCTGAGCGGCAAGAGTTCCGCCAAAACGGTCGATCTGGGTCCGGCCGGCAGAAGTCGGAAACCGATTCTCATGGATGGCCCGTTCATCGAGACCAAAGAGGCGATCGGTAGCTACGCCATTGTGGAGGTGATAGATCTTGACGAAGCGGTCGGCGTGGCGGAAAGCTGGCCCGGTGGAGGGTTCATCGAGATTCGACCGGTGATGGAGAGTTGAGGATCGCCGGTTTGGCGATCCTCAACCCTCTCGTTGGCGGCAGGTCGTATCAGGCCTGCGTGGGCGACTGGTAGCTGCGGGCTACTTCCCTCGCCTTCTCCTCTATACCTGCGATGTCCTCGTGCGGGATGAGTTCGTAGGTCTCGAAGGTCTTCAGAGCGT
>DAINCT010000271.1:0-5682 GCA_036732245.1 Chloroflexota bacterium
AATGTAAATACCTTCGTGGGACGAGATCAGTGGAAGACGATCGACGGGAATTGGCTGCTGTTCCTGGAAGTCTGGCCACCACTGGTGCGTTACGCCGCGGAGCGTGACGTCAACCTCGGCATCGAAAACTGCCCCATGTTCTTCACGCCGGATGAGTGGCATGTTCGCCGAGATCCCCGATCCGCACTTCGGGCTCAATTACGATCCCTCTCACCTCATCTGGCAGCAGATGGACGAGGTTGCTCCGATCACGGAGTTCGCCTCGCGGCTGCATCACGTTCATGCCAAGGACGCCCGGCTCGATCGCCGAAAGCTCGACGCAGCCGGTGTACTGGCCGTCCCGCTCGACTACCACACGCCGAAGCTGCCCGGCCTGGGGGACGTGCGATGGGGGGCATTCTTTGCCGCCCTGACCGATGCCGGATATACCGGTCCGATTTGCATTGAGGCGGAAGATCGCCCGTATGAGGGCAGCTTGCAGGATCGCAAGCGTGGCCTGCGACAGGCGGCGCGCTTCCTCCGTCAATACATGAGTTGAGATGAAAGCTGTCGTCAAGACCGCGCCGGGTGACGGCTACGTCGAGGTGCGCGATATTCCGGAGCCGCAGGCGGGTGCCGGCCAGGTACTAATCGCAGTGCGCGCCGCCGGTATTTGTGGCACCGATCTCCACATCTTGCACGATGAATTCAAGTCGGTTCCCCCGGTCGTGTTGGGTCACGAGGTGTCGGGTGAGGTGGCCGAGGTGGGAGACGGAGTCGAGCGCGTCCGTCCCGGGGATCGTGTCACGACGGAGACCTACTTCTCCACCTGCGGCATCTGCCGCTTCTGTCGCGCCGGGAGGATCAATCTCTGCCCGCGTCGACGGTCGATCGGGTCCGCCGTCAATGGTGGCTTCACCTCGTATCTGATCGTTCCCGAGCGCAATGTTCACGTACTGCCCGCGGGAGTGAGCTATCTGGCCGGCGCTCTGACGGAACCGCTGGCCTGTGTGGTGCATGGCGCACTCGAGCTGCCGCGCCTTCTACCCGGTGATCTGGCGGTCATCGCCGGTCCCGGGGCCATCGGCTTGCTGACTTTGCAGGTCGTACGGGCCGCCGGTGCTCGCGCGGTGATGATCGGCACCGAGGACGATGCTCACCGCCTGCAGATGGCACTCGAACTGGGCGCGGATGCCGTACTGAATGTGCAGCAGGACGACTATCGGGCCGCGATCGACGAGTTGACGGATGGGGCCGGCGCCGATCTCGTATACGAATGTTCCGGCGCCGGGCCGGCCGCGCGCATGCTGCTGGAGTTGGTACGGCGGGGCGGTCAGTACGCCCAAATTGGGCTCTTTGGCAAGCCCGTGGAGTGGAATCTGGATGAGGTGTGCTACCGGGAACTCAGCGTGACCGGCAGCAACGCCTCCGTTCCGTCTGCCTGGAACCGTGCCCTGGACCTGATGGCCGCGGGCGTGGTACAGACGGAACCGCTGGTATCCAGGGTGTTTCCGATCACCGAGTGGCGCGAGGCCTTTGATGTATTCGAGCGCCGCTCTGCCTTGAAGACCGTATTACAACCCGTGGGAGATGGAGCGTTATGACAGAGGTGCACCTGCCGATTCGGGTCGGCGTGATCGGGGCCGGATTTATCGGTCCTGCGCATATCGAATCAATACGACGACTGGGATACGTGGAGGTGGCCGCGCTCGCTGGGAGCAGTCAGAGTTCAGCCGAGGCCAAAGCGCGCGAACTCTTCGTTCCAAAAGCATACGGTGACTTTTTCGACCTGATCCGCGACCCCGAGATCGACGTGGTGGATATCTCTTCGCCCAACGTCTATCACTATCCGGCGGCCAGGGCGGCGCTGGAAGCGGGTAAGCACGTGATGTGCGAAAAGCCGCTCGGCATGACAAGTGCCGAATCAGCTGAATTGGTCGAATTGGCGGATCGCACCGGACTGGTCAATGCCGTGACGCTGAATGTGCGCTTCTATCCCGTGATCCGGCATGCCAAAGCGCTGATCGAACGCGGAGATCTGGGGACGATTTTCTCGGTGCATGGCGGGTACTGGCAGGAATGGCTGCTCTACGATACCGACTACAACTGGCGGGTCGAGGCCGGAGCCGGCGGCAAGCTGCGTGCCATTGGCGATGTCGGTTCACACTGGATGGACCTGGCACAGTTCGTCACGGGGCAACGCATCACACAGGTACTGGCCGAGATGTCGACCTTCCTGCCCGTACGCCAGAAGCCCGACCGACCGCTCGAGGCGTTCTCGACCGCGGACGTACCACGAACTCCGGTGAACGTGGATACCGAGGATGCGGCGACGGTTCTACTGCACTTTGGGGACGGGGCGCGCGGCACGATGCAGGTCTCGCAGGTCGCCGCGGGACGTAAAAACCGTGTAGCGATCGAGGTGAATGGATCGAAGGCTTCGTTGGCCTGGGATGGTGAACACCCCAACGAACTGTGGATCGGATACCGCGATCGACCCAACGAGGTACTGATCAAGGATCCGGCGCTATTGGCTGAGGAGGCGCGTCCGTATGCGCGGTATCCCGCCGGACACGATGAAGGGTTCGCCGACACGCACACCGCGATCGAACGCTCCTTCTACGATTTCATTCGTGCCGGCGGATACGCCTCCGATCGGCAACCGGATTTCCCGACGTTTGTCGACGGGCATCGCGAGAACGTACTGGGAGACTGCATTCTCGAAAGTGCCGGCTCACAGCGTTGGGTCGACGTACCACAGTGACCTCGCGGCAGGAGCGCCGCGCATGACCGGCCGACTGGCGAATAAAGTCATCGTGATCACCGGGGCGGGGCAGGGCATCGGCCGTGGCTGCGCCGAGATGGCGGCACGTGAGGGTGGCCGGGTGATCGTCGCGGATCTGCTGGAGGAGGCCGGCCGAGCCACCGTCGCCGCAATCGAGGATGCTGGGGGCAAAGCGATCTTCGTGCGGACCGACGTGCGAGAGGAAAACTCATGCGCTGCCCTGATGGAGACCGCGGTCCACACCTACGGTCGCATTGATGCGCTGGTGAACAATGCGGGCGGTTTTCCGCGAGGGACCCTCGAGGAGACGACCACCGAGTTCTGGGAAAGCGTGTTGTCCCTGAACCTCCGTGGAGCCTTCTACTGCTGTAAATACGCAACGCCCCATATTCGTGCCGCCGGCGGCGGAAGCATCGTCAATATCGGCTCGATTCACGGCGTTCAGGGAGCAGCCAACCTGGTCGCGTACTCGGCGGCCAAAGGTGGCCTCCTGACTATGACGCGGACGCTGGCCGGGGCTCTGGCCAAAGATCGGATTCGAGTGAATTACATCATTCCCGGCTGGGTGCTCACCGATACCGAGATTGCCTTGCAAGCGTCCCAGGGCAGGAGCCTGGAGGAGCTGCACCGCATCGGCGCCGAGATACCGCTCGGCCGCCATCAGACACCCGAGGACACCGCCTACGCCGTGGTGTATCTCACCTCCGATGAATCGACCCAGGTAACCGCCGCCCTCCTCAACGTCGACGCCGGCGATTCGATGCTTCCGAATAACTTTTAGCCGATGCCGCTGTGATCGCCTGTGCAGAGCGCCACGGCGGGAACGTCCTCACCACTGACCGGCACTTCTTCGAGGTCGTGGAACGAGATCCGACGATTCATATTACGGCGCTCCCGACGCTGAGGGGCGACGACTAAACTGGCAAGGACGGTCCCACCCGACACCAGCATTCCAGTGATTCCCTACCTCATATGGAGGCGGTCGATGCAATGAAGGTAAAAATCGCGGTGCACAATGTCCCGGCAGACGAGGGCGGAGGCTACTGGGACGAGGTCCCGGCCCTGCCCGGATGTCGGACACAGGCAGATAACTCGGAGGACCTGATGGCGACCGTCCGCGAGGTGGTCGAGGGGTGGCTCCTCATCGACGATGTAGCTCAGAACGTGGGAGGCAGACCGTGACACTCGACCCCGTTCGCGATGCCAGCAACCGTGAAATCATGGCGGCTCATGGGCTCGATGCGCTGATCTGCCGCCTGCCCGATAATGTCCTCCTGCTCACCGGTTACTGGCCGGTCAGCAGCTTCGCCTTCGCAGTTCTGCCACGGGAGGGCGAGCTGGTGCTCATCGCGGTCGAGACCGAGCGCCTGGAGATTCCGGAAGGAGCCGCGGATGACGTCCGGTTCTACAGTTTCGGTGTTCTCGGCACCCCAGAGCCGCTCGATTCGGTCCAACGCCTCCTGGCGGACGTCCTGCGGGCGTTGGGTGTCGATCGTGGCAGGATCGGCATCGAGCAGGACTTTGAGGCGGTCGCGGCCGGACACGGCGGAGGCGATGTGTTTTTTCCAGGTGCAGCGACGCGGGCCGCAATTCGCGCCGCTGCGCCTGACGCGGACCTGGTGGACGCCGTTCCGATGCTCGACGAGGCTCGTACCTGTAAAACGCCGTATGAACTTGATAAGCTGCGCCGCGCCAACGCCGTGGCGGCGTTTGGATTGCAGGCTTTCCACGACCTGTACGAGGCGGGACGTACTGAGGCCGAGATTGCTGCCGGAGTGGAGGACGCGATCAGGAGTCGCGGCATTGGCTTCGAAGGGGCAGGCCACGTTCGCGCCTGGGCCCAGCTTATGACCGGACCGGGGTCGGCATTGGCCTACTCGCTGCATCCCACGACCTCGGCCCGGGTAGTGCAACTCGGCGACCTCGGCGTGCTGGAATTGGGTACGTGTGTCGATGGCTATTGGTCCGATCTCACTCGCACGCTGGTAGCCGGACCTCCCAGCGAGCGACAGAGTGCGATGTACCAGGCGATCGTCACCGCGGTGGACGCGGTAATCGAAGGCGGACGACCCGGCATGTCGGCCGGAGAGGTGGATGCCCTGGCCCGGACTCAGATCGAGCGCTCCGGCTTCTCGGACCTCTTTTTCCACGCCACAGGCCACGGACTCGGCTTTCGCTATCACGAGTCCCATCCGCTCCTCAAGCCCGAGAATTCCGAGACTATCCAGGCCGGCATGGTAAGTAGCGTTGAGCCGGGTTTGTACGTCGAGGGTTTTGGCGGCATGCGCCTGGAGCAAAACGTGGCGTTCACGGACAGTGGCGTGGAGGTGCTGTCCCTGTTTCCAATTGCGTTGGGGCGATAGTCACCATAGCTCGCCATCTCCGGATCAACCACGTTCAACTGCTGTAGAGGCAGGCCCCTGTGCCTGCCTTCCCGCGTCGAGTGCTTCCCAGGACACTTCCAAAAACCATGCGTTCATCATGAAACCACCCAGACTTCAACCCGGCGACGCCATTGGGGTGGTCGCTCCGTCGGCTCCAGGCCCTGCCCTCTTCCCGCACGTGGTGCAGCGTGGCGCCGCGTTTCTCGAATCGCTCGGTTACAGGGTAGTCCCGGCTCCGCACCTCTTTGGGCAGAGCGGTTACGTCTCGGGTACGCCTGAAGAACGCGCCGGCGATCTAAACGCTTTCTTTACGGACCACGACATCAGTGCCATTTGGTGCGCCATCGGCGGCGATCATTCCTGCCACCTGCTGCCGTATCTCGATTGGGACCTCATACAGGCTAACCCGAAAATATTCGTCGGGTGGTCCGACGGCACCGTGCTCAATCTCGCTATCCATGCCCGGACGGGACTGACAACCTTCTACGGTCCCCCGGTCATGGTCGATCTGGCCGAGTATCCGAGTCCGGCGGC
>DAINCT010000272.1:0-1695 GCA_036732245.1 Chloroflexota bacterium
GGACGTTCGTGGTGCCGTGGACGTTCGTGGTGCCGTGGAGACGGGAGACGTTGGTGCTCGCGACGATGAGGTACTGCCATTCCCCCTCGGCACGGTTGGTTGCAAGATGCCCAGCCCGTATTTCGGATTCGGCCCGGCTGCGGGGAGTTGCTGCCGCCAGCCGGGGATAACCTTTTGAATATTCTGCACCACGCCCTTGGCCAGCCGATCCACTGGATCGCTGACCGCTGCCGCCGTTTTCACCAAGCCAGGCACCGCGAGCGCACCGGAACGGTCAAGCATATTCGCCAGCTTCGACTGTGCCTGAGCGTTGCCCCCTACGGCGCCAAAAGTCGTTGTCATGGTGTCAAACAACGGCTGGTGGGCCAACACGCCGGCCCAGCCAGCCGCCAACCGGCCGGCCGTCGCCTGATCTGGATTCGTGTTCCTGAGCTTGAAATAATTCGCGGTCACCGCCGTAAGCCCAATCGCCGTGGCACCAGGCAGCAACGCGTAGGAGTGCCAACCCAGTCCAGGAATATCGATGCTCCAAGGATGAACCTTGTCGGTATTGTCGGTGATATGGCCTGCCGCGGCATACATGTAGAGACCGGCAGATACGCCAAGACCCATCTCGGCTCGCGCCAACTTATCGGCGATCATGCCGGTACCGACCCCGCGCCGCGCTGTCTGCACGGCTCCGATAAACCCCAGCGGCGAACGCTCCATCTCCGTCCGCACCACGTTGATTGGCGTCTTGTAGAACAGCATCCCCATGCCGCCGGTCTTCTCGTTGATCCACTTCGCAGCGTTGTCAATCGGCTCAGGAAGCTCCTGACCAAAGGAGCGGTACGCTCCCTGCGCCTGCGCCTGCAACTTGAGGGCGGGATTGTCGCGTAGTTCCGACGCAGCGCTGGCAGCTTCTTCGCCGGACAAGCCGCTACGTCGCATCACCCGGTTGACTGCAACGTTCTCCTCCCCAGATTCCGCCAACGTGCGCATCGCGGCCCACACGGCCCCAAGGGGACGGAAGCTAATGTCAATCGCTGTGTCGATCAGGCCCTTGGGGGGAGCATAGCCACTTCCCTTGAGCAGTGTGGTGCCGCTAGCCCGCATCGCTTCCCCAAACCCTTGCGCCCACCCTTCTATCTCGCGGCCGGCATCCTGTAGATCGCGGGTACCACGCGTCCACCAACGCGCATCCGCATCGGCACCAGTCAACCGCGCCAAAATCTGGTGACTCAGCGCATCGAACGCCGCGACACCCGCTTCGTTCGGAGCAGCCAGGAAGCGCTCAATGGGTGTCGCGGCCACCATACCGGCGTGCGAGACGGCTACCTTACCAATCGTGCCGGGGCTGCCAAGTTGCTGCCCCCTGACGTATTTCTGCCACCGGCTCCCCAAGGATGAGCCTTTAGCGGCAAGGCCATCTGCCTCCTGCCAGGCGGCGGTACCTTCGGCAGTCGGAGGTGGGAGCGGCGGTGGATTCCGCGTTGCGTTGGTTTCGAGTGAGCCGGCCTGCGTAGCGTTGCTCGTATCGGCTGCGGTCACGTCTGGGTTGGCGCGATACGTGACCTTGACGGATGGCTTGCCATTGAGCACGACACTTTGCGTAGACGTGGCGTTAACCTCAGGGTGATCGTCAAGCCACGCCTTCGCTTCCTCTGGCGTACCGAAGGTCTGGGAGCCTCTGCTGCTAATCCCCCTTAGAAATTC
>DAINCT010000272.1:1705-5681 GCA_036732245.1 Chloroflexota bacterium
GCTTCTGGGAATGGTGTGGGAGCGCGCGATGGTGCTACCGAGCGGGTTTGTGCCGCCGCGGCAGCTCTTTCTTGGATCACCGTATCCACAGCGGAGATGGCATCCTCCTCCGCCATGCCGTTCTTTATCAATACGCCGATAGCGCGGGTCCGTGCAGAAACAGTCGTGAGGGTGCCAGCCGCAGGAACGTCTCCACCCAGGAGGCTCAGGACATCTTGGGCTGCGCCACGAGATACACCGCTGCGTAGCAGGTTCTCCAGCCCAGCGCCCGCCATGCTGCCGGCGATCCCGCCGCCAATCAGGTAGCGGTTGGCCATGACCGGGTTGTAGTCGAGATTGGGTGAGCCGTCCGGGAGCCACTGGTTGGCGTACTTGTTGTGGTCGGGATCGTTCACATCAGCTACGTGGCCGGCGATGCCACCAGCGACGGCACCGACTCCGCGGCCCATGCCGGGGCCGATAGGGAGGTTGGCAAACAGTGGTTGTCCTTGCGTGACGGCCGCCTGCTTCATCTGTGGAGTGAGGTCCAGTACATGGGCCTGCTCCGTGGTAGGCGGGACGATATGTACCTGCACGCTGTCGGGCGCCTGGGCCAGCGCTGTCTTGGCGTACTCGGCCGCCCGGCTGGCGTCGGCGGTCTGCATGATGACGCGCCCGGAGGAGTCCGTCAGCATGAACTCCTTAGGGGCCGTTTCGATGGCCGTCTGCCCCAACGTGGCGCCGAATTTCTTGCCGATATCGTTCGCCACACTGGGGAGCATCTGGTCGTAGAAGCCCTTCATGCCTTCGCCGCCGACTTTGAGGTCAAGGCCGGTGAAGTCACGGTTGACACCACCACCCTGAGACGCTTCCTGGGCTACCTTCTCAGCGATGTCCTTTCCAACGTAATCAGCCACCTTGTTGAGTGGCACGTCAGAGGCAACCGTCTGAAAACCCTGTCCTTTCGGTGCTCCCTGAATGAACAAACCTTGTGCGGGGTCGCCTGAGATGCGAATGGCATCCATCTGCTTGGAAAGGTCATATCTCGCCGCCTGAGTGTCGCCGCTGGTCCACGCGATGCGGTCATAGCCGTTATCCGCCGCCCAGCGCACCATGCGCTTCATGGCGAGTTCGGGCCACGTCTTGGCGAAGGGTGCAGATGGGATGCCAGCTGCCTGCGCCCGGTAGAGTGCGTCAGCTTCATCCTTCACTTGCCGGTAGGCAGCCATCTCATCCGCAGGCACTCGCGTCGCCCATCCATCCGTCCAACCGGGGACGGCATACTTTTCAGAAAGCGCCTTGCCCATCTCCTCATAGCGCTGCTCAACTGCTTTCACTTCCTCGGACGCCGGCTGATACCCTTGCCTCCGCCCCGCCTGGTGCCAATCTGATTGCACTTCCTCGAGAAAAAGCGTCTTGAGTGGCTGACCGTCTGGTCCGGTAGTGGTGCGGTCGTTGAAGCGGACGTGTGCCAGGATGTTCGGCTCGTCGTAGTGAGAACCAGTATAGGTATCGTTGGGAGCCTGGGTACGGCCCCACACCATCACCCGCTCATAATCATTCGCAAGAGCATCACCACCAGCGGCACGTACTTGTTCAATCGTAGGACGTGTGTTTGCATCAAAACCAGGATTAAGACCTAAAGCATCCACCTTTGCCTTGACAGCATCAAACTCGGCAGTCGATGCCAGACTAGACTTGCTTTCCGGCAGCGTCAACAGCAACTCGCGGTAGCTACCGTCTTCGGCGCCTGGGAGATTGAACTTCGGGCTGCCGTACTTAGTGTTCTGGGCCTCTGCCGTATCGAGTCCGCGATAGGCTTCGTTCAGGCGGGCACCGTTCTCTGTGGTATGGTCGCGCTCATAGGCTGCTCTGGCGGCCTGGTATTCCGTATCGTCTGCCGTGATGCGCGGGCCGCCCTTCACTACCTCCTGCACCTGGACGTTGTTGTCCCGCAGGTAGTCACTCACTTCCGTCTTGGTGATCGGCCGTCCTTCCTGCTTGGCTTGGGCCAGGTAGTCATCCAGTCCCGACCACTTCAGCTCATCGGGCTTGACGCCGTTCTTTGGTGAGAGGATGGCCTGCACGTCCGCCGCGGGGGCACGGGTGCCCATCTTCTGCTCAATGACCCGCTGCGCCTGGCTGTAGAAGGTGGGGACTGCTCCCTGATCGGCCCCCGACACGATGCCAAGGCCACCGGAACCGGGGATGGTGCTGGATACGGAACCAATGGCCGTTCGTCCGGGCTCGGACACGGCCCGCCGCTGCGCCTCAGTGATGGCCGCGTCCGCTGTCGGGGCGTCGGTGACGTTGGTGACGAACCGGCCGTCACTCGTGGCTACTTCCCAGTACCCGCCGCGATCTATCGCCTGGAGAGGCTTCTGAAGGTCAGTGCCCGTGACCGCTGGCGCGGCGGGCGCGCTCGGTGGAGGGAGGTCGTGTACGACTACCACTCTGGCGGGAAGGGACTGCGCCCCGTTTTGACGCAACGCTTCCAGCCGGTGCCCTCCCTCGACCACGTATGGGCCATCGTGGTCTACGGCCACGATGAGCGGGGTAATCTCCCCCGACTGCTTAATCTGCGCCGCCAGGGACGCGGCACGACGCACATCATCCGCAGCGACGAACGCGCCACCATCTCCAAACGCACTCAACGGCACTTCCCGGATGCCAGGCAGGATGGTGTAGTCATTGGCGATGCCGCTGATGCTGCTTTCGTTCGGCACCCCTGGACGCACGGTGAGACTATCGACCACGCGACCGGCGCGGGGGAATTGCTGCGCGACCTCCTCTACGGTAGGCGCTGTCGGTATCCCTGCGTCCTTCACCGCTCCTGGCGATTCACCACCTTGCACCGTGCCACCACCTGGCACTACCGCACCACTCTCTCCCGCCTCACTGCCTACGCTGCCGAGCCGCGACAGACCGCGTGCGAGATCAACGCCTTGTGCCCCAATGACGCCGAGATTGGCCGTCTGGAGTCCACCCAGGACGGTTTCGGCCACACGCTGCGGGATAGGCTCCCCGTTGCTGTTGACGAACCGTAGGCCGGCACCAAGTAGGCCACTGGTGGTGATGATGCCCGCCTTGACCAGCGCCGCGGATTCCCCGGCACGAACGGCCCCAGCAATCTCATTCAGGCTGTGGACAGCCCCACCAGGCGCAAGGGCGTACACGCCGGTCTGGGCAATCTCCCCCGCAACCTTGGCGGTTGGCTCATCCGCACCAAGGGCACGTGCCGCCGGTTCAGCGAGTGCGCCAGCAACCCCAGCGGCGGCAGTCACGGCAGGAAACGCGACGGCCGATGCTGTGCCAACGGCGCCCCACGCCCGCTGTTCGGGTGTGGAGTCGGGAGATGTAAGGGCCTTGATACTGGCAACGGTCGGTTCGGCGGCTTGTCTAACCGTTCTTAGGACATTTTCTTGTACCTGAGACCCTGGAACCGTGCGCGCTGCGGTCTCGGCTAACGCGCTGGTGACGCGTTCGCCTTCGGGAGTGCCGGTTTCGTTCGTGTTCTGCGATGGCGGCGCGGGTGCGATGTCAGGAGTTGGAACCGTGGAACCGCCGAGTAAGGCGCTCTCCTGTGATGCGCCAATCGGGAAGCCTTGGGACACATCACGCATAGCGGCGGATGTTCCGGGCGCCTGATTGCCCCGCGCTTCATACTCAGAATCGGGAGTTCCTGCTGTAGGAGGAGAAGGAATGTCCGAGCCAGCCGCCGGGGGCTGGAGTCCCGGCGGCTGGTCGGGAACGGGAGAAGGAGGAGAAGAAAGGCTGTCCGTCGCTCCCGCCGCGCCAACAGGTAGGTCGCCTGCCTCAGAAGCGGGAGCGGGTGCAGGGGCCGCAGTCTGAGCCTGCGGCGCGTATTGCTTGGCTAGTTCATCGTAGGGATTCTGGGCCGGTTGGGAAAGCGTCTGCAACACCTGGGCTTTGGCGGTGTGCTCTGCCAAGAGATCGTCGAACGGCGTCGGCTGCGGCGTGCTCGGATCGAGCTGGG
>DAINCT010000273.1:0-5657 GCA_036732245.1 Chloroflexota bacterium
ACGAGCAATGGAGCAAACCGCCCTACATCATCATCGAGGCCATTCTTCTCGTGTTGTTCCTGCTTGGGCTTAACGTTATTGGGGTACGGGAGTCCTCGAAATTGAACGAAGTCGCGGCCGCAGTCGATATCGTCGTGGAAACGTCGCTGCTCTTCATCGGCTTTACCTTCGCCTTCGATCCCGCCTTTTACTGGCATCAGGTAAGTAGCTTCTTGATGCACTTCGACGGCAGCAAGCTGCTCTTTGGTATGTCGCTGGCGATTATCTCGTTCGTGGGGCTGGAGTCGATTGCTCAGGCGGCACAGGAGACGGAACGACCCACTCAAGTGGTGCCGCGCACATCCGTTGCTCTGATTCTGACCATCCTGGCATATGCGATCGCGCTGAGCAATCTGACACTCGGAATGGTTTCCTGGCAAACCTACGATCCGAATTCCACCCAGCCGCAGTACTGCAATCATCTTTCTGCCGCGGCCTGCAGCAACGAGCACCTGGCCCACCAGAACGCTCCGGTGGCCTGGCTCGCGATCCACCTCCCAATCGTCGGGGGCTTTATTGCCCCAGTTATCGCGATTCTCGGTGCAGTGCTGCTACTGATTTCGTCAAACGCAGGTGTGTACGGTTCCTCGCGCATCATGTATTCGATGTCTGTGAACAACCTCACGCCCAGGATCTTCACATACGTGCACCAACGCTTCGCCACTCCTATCATCTCGCTGGTGACGTTCGCCACCATCGCCATTCTGGAGTTACTGTATGCCGGCATCACGCCCAACGCACTGGTAACCCTGGGAGACATGTACGCTTTTGGAGCCGCTACCAGCTACACGCTCGTGTTCGTCTCTCTCATCACCTTGCGCTTCACCGACCGGGATACCCCACGTACCTTCCGGGTGCCCTGGAACGTGACATTGCGGCACAACGGAGAAGCATACGAGGTGCCAATCGTCGGCATTATCGGTTTTTTTGGCATTGCGAGCGTTCTGTTGATGGTGATCCTGACGCACCCGATTGGCCGCATCGCCGGACCGGTATGGATCGCAGTGGGCCTCGTGGGTTACTACGTGTATCGGCGCAAGCGACAGCTTCCGGTCTACGGAACCACGCCGAGAGATTGGTCCGCCGAACAGCTCAAGGTGTACGAGGAATCGGGAGAACTCGCGCTCGCCGAGGAGTACCGAACCGCGCTGCGCCGTCATGCTCGGAACGAGAGCAACAAAACCGGATAGATCTCCGCGTGATCACGGTAGCAAGCGGTATCCGACTCCCGCTTCGGTCGCGATGTGTCCCGGCAAGTTAGGGGAAATCGCCAGCTTCTGGCGCAACGCAACCATGTGAACGCGGAGCAGGGGCGTGTCTCCTTCGTAGGCCGGTCCTCGCGCTTCTCGCAGCAGTTGACGATGGGTCAAGACGCGGCCGGCGTGGATAGCCAACACACGGAGGAGATCGTACTCGGTGGGAGTGAGATGAACGTCCTCTCCGTCACGCGTGACGCAGCGCCGCTGTAGGTCCACGGTCAGTAGTCCGAAGCGAAGCACGGGATCATCCGGAGTGGGAGAGGCGCGTCGCAGGTTCGCCCGCATGCGCGCCAGCAGTTCCTCGATGCCGAACGGTTTGCTGACGTAGTCATCAGCTCCGGCGTCGAGCGCCGCCACTTTATCACCTTCATCTTCCCGCACCGAGACGACGATGATGGGGACACTCGACCACTCCCGTATGTCCCGGCAGACCTGTACGCCGTCGGCATCGGGGAGACCAAGGTCGAGGAGGACGAGGTCAAAAACTCGCTCGCTCAACCGCGCGAGCGCCTCCGTTCCAGTGCCTGCAGTCTCGACCCGAAAACCGTGATTCAAGAGCGACACCGAGAGCAGACGGCGAATTTGCGCTTCATCGTCCACTACCAGCACCTGGGTATCTCGCCCATCGGAGCCGGTCATACGGGAACCGAATCTTGCCTAGCGTTTGACGGTAGGCGCACGACGAAGGAGGCCCCGCCGCCCGGCGTCTCTTCCACCGAGATCGATCCTCCATGCGCGTGCGCGACGCCCCGGCAAATCGCGAGACCAAGCCCTGAGCCCGGTTGTCTATCCCCCTGTTGCCGGCCCTGAAAGAACGTCTCAAATACGCGCAGTCGCTGACCCTCCGGGATGCCGGGTCCATGGTCGATGACGGCCACCCTCAAGTCATCTCCGTCCTGTCTTACGTCGAGTTCGATGCCGGAAGCGGCCGGCGTATACATTACCGCGTTTTCCACGAGATTGACGATAAGTTCCTCCAACCGGAGGAGATCGACCTGTACAGGTGGCATGTTTTCCTGGATATCAGCTCGGAATGGATGCTCTCCCGTCAGACGACTCACGCGTGGAAGGATTGTCTCGATCACTTCATGGGCGTCATACCATTCCAGCACAGGGCGCAGCACTCCCGCTTCGATGCGCGATAGATCTAACAAATTGCCCACTAGCCGGTTCAGCCTGTCCGCTTCATGGTCGATTGCCTCCAGAAATTCTCGCTCCATCTCGTCCGTCCAGGTGGAATCGGACAGTAAAAGCGACGTCGCAGACGCTTTGATCGACGCCAGCGGCGTGCGCAGATCGTGCGACACCGCGTTGAGCAGGGCAGATTTGAGCTGGTCGCTTTCTTCCAGCAGTTCGAACCGCCGACGCTCCTCGTCGCCCTGCGCTTTCGAGATCACCAGCGACGCCTGGGCCGCGAAACTCACGATAAGCCGCCGTTCCTCCACCTCGAGCGGTGTGCCGGAACGCTTCAGGCCCACTTCCATCACACCAACCACGCGGTCGTCGGTGCGGAGGGGCACATACAGTCGCTGCGAGCTTCGAGTACCGGAATCGGCCGGTAAGCTCATCTCTGTGCCTTGCCGAAATGCCCAATCCAGGGTTGATTGGGATGCTCGATCCCTGCGACCACCCCGAAGCGTCTCCGCAGCCAGCCTGAGGTCTTGCCCTGTACCCGGCACGAAAATGGCGCATCGGTCCACGCGGAACACATCGACGATGCGCTCAGTGATGGCGTGGAGTACCTGATCCACATCATGGGTGGCCATTAACGCCTGACCCAACTCATACAATGTGGTGCTTTCGTGCGCTCGCCGCTGGGCGCTTTCGGCCCGTCCTCGCGCGCGTGCAGCCAACTGACTCGTCATTACCGCAACCAGCACGAAGATAGCGAAGGCGACGAGGTCCTCTGCCCGACCGATGACGAAGGTATGGATCGGCTGCAACAGGAAGAAGTCGTACTGCATCACGGCAAGAATTGCTGCGGAAAGCGAGGGGACCGTGCCAAAGTAGACCGCGGTCAGTAAGATGGCAGGCACGTACAGTAAAGAAGCGTTCGGCACACGAACAAAATGGTCCATTGCACCGATTGCCGCCGTCGCCCAGGACACGGTAGCCAGTGCAACGAGATGTCCGAAGATGCCCCGACTATGCCGGTAAATGAGGATCGCCCAGAGCCTCCTACTGCTCTCAGTTCATTGTACGGAGAGGCGAGAGCGAAACCAGCCCCGATGTAGAATCGAACACTCTACGGCCAGGAGACGGGTGAGTTATGGAATCGGATAATCACGCGCGGAACAGTGACACCATCCTCAAGGGGCCGAGCCGGGCAGCGGCACGCGCCATGTTGCGCGGCGTCGGATTCTCGGATGAGGATCTCCGCAAGCCGATTGTCGGCATCGCCAATACGTGGATCGAGACCATGCCCTGCAACCTGAATCTGCGGAAACTGGCGGTGAAGGTGAAAGAAGGGGTGCGAGCGGCGGGCGGGACCCCCATGGAGTTCAATACGATCGCAATCAGTGATGGTGTCACCATGGGCACCGAGGGAATGAAGGCTTCACTTATCAGCCGTGAAGTGATCGCAGACTCGATCGAGTTGGTCGGTCGAGGGCACATGTTCGATGCGATCATCGCGCTCGTGGGGTGCGACAAGACGCTTCCCGGCGCGGCCATGGGCTTGATCCGACTCGACGTGCCGAGCCTGGTGCTCTATGGCGGCACGATCATGCCGGGAAAATTCCACGACCGCGACGTGACGGTGGTTGATGTCTTCGAAGCAATCGGCGCGCATGCCGTGGGGCGGATGTCGGATGCCGACCTGCAGCAGATCGAAACCGTAGCGTGCCCGGGGGCCGGCGCCTGCGGCGGCCAGTTCACGGCCAACACTATGGCCATGGTGTTCGAATTTATTGGCCTCTCTCCGATGGGATCGGCCAGCGTTCCGGCAGTTGATCCCCGCAAGGATGAAGTGGGACGAAAAGCGGGCGCGCTGGTCATGGACCTATTCCGGAGCGACACGCGGCCGCATGACATTCTCACCCGCACCGCCTTCGACAATGCGATCGCGTCGGTCGCGGCGTCGGGCGGCTCGACCAATGCCGTGCTGCATCTCCTGGCGATGGCTCGAGAAAGCGGCATCGAACTCGATATCGACGACTTCGATGCAGTGAGCAAACGGACACCGATCCTGGCGGACCTCAAGCCCGGCGGGCGCTATGTGGCGGCAGATGTGGATGCGGCGGGCGGGACACCAGTGCTGGCGAGAAATATGCTGGAAGCCGGTTTCCTGGATGGCTCGGCGCGGACCGTCACCGGCCAGACTCTGGGTGAAGTTGCACTGGAGGCACGTGAGACCGAGGGACAGGACGTAATCCATCGAGTCGATGCCGCATTCAAGGACACCGGCGGCCTGGTCATTCTCAAAGGCAACCTGGCGCCGGAGGGCTGTGTGGTCAAGATTGCCGGGCACGAACGGCTGATGCATTCCGGTCCAGCGCGTGTCTTCGATAGCGAGGAGGACACGATGACGGCCGTACTGGCAAAGCGCATTCAGCCGGGTGACGTCGTGGTCGTCCGGTATGAAGGACCGAGCGGCGGCCCGGGCATGCGGGAAATGCTGGGTGTCACCAGCGCGATCGTAGGAGAGGGCCTGGGCGAGACCGTCGCGTTGGTCACGGATGGGCGTTTCAGCGGTGGTACCCGTGGATTAATGCTGGGCCACGTTGCGCCGGAAGCGGCACAGGGTGGCACAATCGCACTCGTGCAGGACGGTGATACCATCACGATCGATATCGAGGCACGTCGCCTGCACCTCGAGGTGGCGGACGATGTGTTGGCGCAGCGGCGTGCCGGTTGGTCCGCACCCGCGCCCAAGTACACCTCCGGCGTCTTCGGTCGGTACGCGGCGCTCGTGTCCTCCGCCTCGGAAGGCGCGGTGTTGACGACCCCGTCGCGAGCTAAAGCGTCGGCCTAGCCCACGCGTTCCTCCAGGAATTCCTCCCAGGTCCGCCGGCCCACAGCTCGATCCGGGGCCAGGTTCGCGCCGGCCCGGACGGCCCGGGCAGCCTTCCCGGGGAGCCGAACCGGCACGAGTGGCCGGTGCTTACGACTGGCCCGCAGGTACCCGCGGAGCAGTTCGGCCATCTCGTACGCCCGCGGCCCGGCCATGTCGGGCACCAGGCCGGCCGGGTCGCTAAGTGCAAGCTCTACGAGCCGGGCCGCCACCTCCCCGGTGTCGACCGGCTGGAACCGGAACCCGGCCGGGACCGGGATCACCGGCAGCTTTGCCATCTGGCGCGCCACCATCAGGATCAGATCGTGAAACTGCGTGGCGCGCAACGTCGTCCATGGCACGCCGGA
>DAINCT010000274.1:0-5637 GCA_036732245.1 Chloroflexota bacterium
GTATTTCCGTTCACCCTTGGCGACCACGGATACCAGTCGCCGTTCATCTCCCAGTCTAGAATCAAGAAGAACGGCTGACCCCAGGCCGCCGCCTGCTGCATCCACGTTCTTATCGAGACGTCGTACGATCCATTAGCGATCTCGCGCAGAGGCACGGAGCCGGTAGACATGTCGACGGCGTTGAGTTCGCCCCGCCCCTGGGCGAGCGCGAAGGTCCCTCTCCAGTAGTTGAAGTCCCTGCTCCATGGGGGCTGTTCGATGCCCCAGTGCACGATCGATACCTTCTTGCCCGCGTCGGACTCGAACTTGTTCCAGGTCCGCGCGTCCCAAGGCGCATTGCCCCATCGACCTCCGAAGAGTTTAGAGAACGTCTGTTCCCCTTCGATATACGCGCCCCAGAGAATCGGGCTGCTAGAGCGTGGCAAGACCCGCACTTCGGGTGGACGAGTGCGTCGCGGTGGCTGAGGCAAGCGAGGATCGGCGTGAACTCGAAGATCAGAAGGACGCGACGAGTGCAACGCACGTGCGCCTACAACTCCTAAGAGCGCGATTCCGCCCAGGACCGCGAGCGACAGCGCCCCTAGCGTGACGAGGCGCTTCAAAGTCCCCCTTGGTGCTGGAACGGGTTCACCAGTGACTCCGGTCGGATGGGCGACTCTCAGAACGTTGCTTGCCAGTCACCTCCTTGTCAAGGCTACGCCAATCCGGCGCCTCCTGGGGCAATTGGTTGCTCCGGTTGGTCAACCCCGGGCTGTTTCGACCCGCACGAGTTCGTTGTCGTCGTGTTAACCGATCGTGGTAGCGCGGGACGCCGTCCGGCAACTCCGGCAGAATCGCTGTACGCTCGGCGGCGGAAGGGGTACATCCCTTCAGCCGGACGAGCAACTTGGCTGCTTCCAGCAAGGAAGTCAGAGGGCGTGAACGTAGGAACTGTGCACTCAGCGAACACGTGGCCCAACACAGGAAGGATCGCGGGTCTCCTGAATCGGAGACGATTCGCCCGCCTAGCACCAACCACGCTCGCGCTCCTCGTCACAGCTGGGAGCGGCCTGGCCTCTCTGGGCATGTCGTCTTCTCCGGGTGGGGCGATGGGCAGATCCGGGGCCCATCGCGGCAAGGTTCGAGTTCCGATGATGTCGCGCAGTGACGCGCCAGCGTCAGCAACGTCCAAGCGTTCCAAGCGTTCGGGAGCGAGATTGGCCTCGTCTCGAATCTACTGGGGAGCCTATGAGGAAGGGCCGAACACGTACGGCCATCTGTACGGCGGAACCTGGAACACCGCGCCGTGGGACTGTGCGTCCAGCTCGCCTTTGTGCGCGACTGAGAACACGTTCGCCGGGCACGCGGGGAAGGAACCGTCCATTCTCCACTGGGGCATGAATGCACCGCCCTGGGTGCATGACTTCAACTACTGGCAGCCGGCGCTCAACCTGGTGCTGAGTCGGGGGGACATCAACGCTGTCGACATGTCAACTGGCACGACAACCGACAAGGACATCGCCAATGGCGTGTACGACGCCTCGATCAGGACATGGATGCAGCAAGCGGCGGCCTGGGGCCACCCCTTCTTCCTGATCCTCGATGTCGAGATGAACGGCACCTGGGAGCCGTATTCGCCGGGTGTGAACGGAAACACAGCCGCCGACTTCGTGAACATGTGGCGGCACATGCACGACCTTGCCGTCCAGGCGGGGGCGACCAACATTACCTGGGTATGGGCACCAAACGTCGACCCGGCAAAGATCTTTACTCCCTATAGCCAACTCTACCCCGGCGACGGCTATGTGGACTGGACCGGGCTGGACGGCTTCAACAAAGACGGCAAGTCCACCTTCTCGTGGCTCTACAGCTCCAGTTACACCAACCTGCTCGCGATCGCTGCGACGAAGCCGATCATGATCACGCAAGTGTCATCTGTCGAAGGCGGCATCGGCAAAGCGGCGTGGATCACCGACATGCTCACCCAATTGCCGGTGAGCTTCCCTCAGATCAAGGCCTTCGTCTGGTTCAACTGGCGAATCAACGAAAACGGTAGCTGGTGGGACTGGGAGATCGAATCCTCAGCTTCTGCTCAGTCCGCGTTTGCGAGCGGTGTTGCCTCCTCCTACTACGCAACCGGCGGCACCTACGCAAGCCTGCCGCTCGGCTCAAAGATCACACCGCCCTCCTAAGAAAATACCGAGAGCCCCACAAGGATTGCGCTTCCCTCGGGATCTGGTCCGCTTAGGCTTTCGTGGCTAACACGACGTCTTGATCGCCGAGTCCGGACTCGTGCGACCAAAAGGGGGGGCGACCGCACCAACCACCGTAATAGATGCCACCTTCCGTTAGCAGGTCATTCTTGTTGTAGAGGTCAACAACGTAAGGCTCGTCATAACCTACGCTAAGTTCTGGTGTCTTTGCATTTACAAGCCAATACGGATCGACTCGATGTTTGAATCGAAGTGAACTTTCGGACGATTCCATCAAGGTGAGCGACCCACCGTTCATCAGAAAGTAAGTTGCGAAACATTTTCCGTTCGGACTGAGCATGCGCGCAATCTCAGCAACATAGTGCTCCATATCAGCAGGCAGCATATGAGTAAAGACCGAAATCAGCACAACCAAATCGAAGGTATTATCGGAATACGGAAAGACATATTCCGAAGCGCTAAGCTTTCCATGAGGATTGTATTCTTTGTTGTAGATGTCCGCTAGTTGGAAGGCGAAATTAGTATACTGTAAAGAGATATGTTTCTTACACCACTCTATTCCGCTCGGAACGATATCCAGGCCTTCATAACATCCAGCGTCTGATAAATAAGGAGTTAGCGCAGCCGCGAGACGACCATTCCCGCATCCGATATCGAGAACCTTCGCATCAGGGGTAAGCACTTTCAATGCGACCAAGCGCTCGACGAGCGTTCTCCCACTGCTCGCAAAGCCATCAACTGAGCCGGTGAAAATTTGTGACTTGGGGGGTACAAGCGGATCGCGCCGTCCGAGCAGGCGCTCGATCAGGTCAACAGGTAGGAAGTAAAGCTTTCGCAACATCCATCGAAGCGGCCGTGGAATCGCGGGCAGCACCGTGCTCGTGAAGAGCGGTTGTTTGAGGAGCCAACCCCGCAGTCGGTACGGGCCTGAGGCAATGCTCGAAATGCCAATCTTCACGAAATGTCCCGTCGGGGGCCGCGCGACAAAGTGTGGACGCCCACACCCTGACCAATCTGACCAGCCGTGTCAACCCAACTGAGCGGGAGCACGTAACGCCCCTAGGAACTGAGGGTTGGATGGGCGCGTGAGAGCAAAGACTACCCGCGGCGTCAGTTTCGCCCTAGAGTGGGATCAGGCCGAGCGAGTGTCTTCATGACCGACGCTCGTCAGGCAGAAGGTCGAATGGCCACAATGATCGTTTCGCGGACGCCATTGCGCATCAGCTTCGTCGGCGGAGGCACAGACCTCCCCGACTTCTACGAGGAGCACGGCGGCGCGGTCGTCTCGACGACGGTCGACAAGTGGATTCACGTGATTGTCGCACCTCGGTTCGAGGGCGATGTCCGCGTGAGCTACTCCAGAACGGAGATCGTCGACAGCGCCTCGGAGGTCGAGCACGAGCTCGTGCGCGAGGCGATGCGGATGGCCGGGATCCCGCGGGGGGTCGACATCGTCACGCTCGCCGACGTGCCTTCTCGCGGCACTGGGCTGGGCTCGTCGAGCACCGTCACCGTCGGTCTTCTCAACGCTCTCTATGCGTTCCAGGGGGTGTACAAGCCGCCGATCCAGCTTGCCGAGGAAGCAGCAAGGATCGAGATCAACGTGCTCGACAAGCCGATCGGCCGTCAAGACCAGTACGCGGCCGCCATCGGCGGCTTCAACCTCATCGAGTTCCTGCCGAGGGGCGGGGGTGTGCGGGTAGAGCCGATCGTCTGCCCCGTGGAGACGCTGAGGCAGGTCCAGCGCTCGCTCATGCTCTTCTACACCGGCCGCGAGCGGGCTGCGGCCGACATCCTGGACGAGCAGCAGGACGCGATCCGCAAGGGCGACGCAACACGTGCGCTCGGAAGGATGCGCGACCTCGCCTTCGAGCTGCGCGACCGTTTCGGCGCTGGTGACAGCGATGCGCTCGCCGGGTTGCTTCGCGAGAACTGGGAGCTGAAACGGACTCTGGTCGATGGGATCAGCGACGAGAACGTCGACCGGTGGTACGAGTCGGCGCTCGACGCAGGTGCGACGGCTGGCAAGATCCTGGGCGCGGGGGCGGGAGGATTCCTCCTGGTAGTCGTACCGCCCGAGCGGCACGACCCTGTTCGTTCAGCCCTCTCCGAGCTGCGTGAAGTGCCCTTGCGCTTCTCCGCGCGAGGCACACACATCGCCGTACTGGGCCGGATCGACTTCTAGGAACCGATGGACAACGTCGACGAATATCTCGAGCGACTGCGGATCGCTGTCGAGGCTCTTCCTCGCGCACGACTGATCGAGCTCGGGGACATGCTGTACCGCGCCTACCGCAACGAGAAGCAGGTGTTCACGCTTGGCAACGGCGGCAGCGCCTCGACTGCGAGCCACATGGCGGCCGACCTTGCGAAGAACACGATCGGACCGAACATGCGGCGCTTTCGCATCATGAGCTTGAACGACAACACTGCCATCCTGACCGCCCTGGCCAACGACCTCGGCTACGAAAACGTGTTCCTGTCCAGGGCCGCGGCCGCAAAGCGTCACCTCGCTGACCACCATCTGACGTGACCCCCTGAGATAGGTCCGGCTGTTATGAGGGTGCCGACCGCCCGGCCCGGGTTCAAGTCTCCCAGTACTCCAGCAGCGCGAGGCCGCAAACCTGATCCGGTAGCGGCGCTCGTTGGCGGGGTTGACGGTGACACGGTGCTGGCGGGATGATCAACAGGCTGCATCCACGGATGAAAGGGGAGATCGAGATGGCCGACTGGCAGATGACGGGGACTTACTTCAAGAGCTGCAACTGTGATCCCGGCTGTCCTTGCGACTTCATGAGCGAGCCAACCCATCACAAGTGCGAGGGCGTGCTCGGGATGAACGTCGACGAGGGGCATTTCGACGGGGTTTCGCTTGACGGGGTGAAGTGGGCTGTCGCCTACCACTGGCCGGGCCCGCTGCACGAGGGCAACGGCACGGTCAAGGCCTACTTCGATCCGTCGACGAGCGAGCAGCAGCTGACTGCGCTCGGGCAGATCCTGACCGGGCAAGCAGGCGGGGGCTGGTTCGAGCTCATCGCCTCGATCGTCTCCGAGATGAAGGACCCAGCGATCACCCCGATCGAGTTCGACATCACGGGCGCACGCGGACAAATCCGGATCGGTGACGTGATCGAAAACAGCTTCGCAGCGATCCCGAACCCGGTCACGGGTGACGACACGGACGTCTACGTCCGCATCCGCGGCGGCCTCGAGTACTCGCCCAATGGTGGCGAGGCGAGAATAGTCAGGTCAGAAACGATGCGCTCGACCGACGAGCTCGCCTTCGACTACACCGGCTGCCACACCTCGCTCGTCGAGCAACAAACGTTCGCCAGCAATCGATAACCAGGGGTCGCCCGGATGGCGACCATATCCCGCACGGCCTGTCGCCTTTTGCTGGGAAGGCGACGGGGCCTCGAAGCGGTCACACTGCCCGCGACTTCTA
>DAINCT010000275.1:0-5625 GCA_036732245.1 Chloroflexota bacterium
CAATTGTCCCGACCGGACCCGGAGTGCCTCTCGCCGAGTTCACCCGTGGTCTGGTAGATGCCCTGGCGACTTACGGTTCCATCTTGCACCTAAACAGCGCGCAAATGGAGAGTCGAGTAGGGTCAGATCTAGCGCAGATTCCCCAGGGCCATCCGGAAGACGCTCGGTTCATGGCCTGGCTCAGTGAGCAGGAACACCGTCACCGCTATGTCGTGTATGAAGCAGACACGACGCCGTCGGAATGGACCAGCAGATGCCTCCGCCAGGCGGATCGCGTGCTCATAGTAGCCGGTGCCGGCCTGGACCCGGTTCCTGGTGAGATCGAAGCGCAATTGCGCCGGATGAAGGCTCCAGTCCGCACCGAGCTTGTGCTGCTCCATCCCGCGGAAACCAGCCAGCCGCGGGGCACCCGGCGCTGGCTCATGCCGCGTCAGACACAGCCATACCACCATGTACGCCATGGTAATAACCAAGATCTGCAGCGGCTGGTGCGGCGCCTCATCGGAAAGGCAATCGGCCTGGTGTTGAGCGGCGGTGGTGCACGCGGCTTCGCGCACGTCGGGGCCATACAGGCGCTCGAGGAGGCTGGGATTCCGATCGACATGATCGGTGGTACAAGCACGGGTGCTCTGGTAGGAGCAGGATTCGGCCTTGGCGGATCGGCGTATACGGTCTCTGCAACCATGATCTTCGGCTCTCGCCGGAAAATGCTCGACGCCACACTGCCGCTGACTTCAGTCTTCGCTACGCGCAAAGTGACCAACTTGCTCCACTCGGTTTTTGAGGATATCCAGATAGAGGACCTCTGGCGACCTTTCTTCTGCATCGCGAGCAATCTGACTCGCGCCGAACCAGTGGTGCTGCAAGACGGCCCGGTCTGGGAATGCGTGCGCTCGAGTCTCGCCATCCCAGTGGTCTTCTCTCCCGTGCTGCGGGGCGGTGACGTGCTGATCGACGGTGGAGTTCTCAACAATTTCCCCCTCGATGTCATGCGTGGTCTCTGCGGCAGCGGAACGGTCATAGGTGTGAATACCAGTCCACGGCGAGAGCGCGTGGACGACTACCACTTTGGTCCCTCTCTCTCAGGATGGGCACTGCTCCTCAGCAAACTTCATCTGGCCGCCGAGCCCGTTCGGGCGCCGTCCTTATTCAGCACGCTCATGCGCATGATCGAGCTCAATAGCGCATATCGCATGAAGTCGGATTCGTTTTTAAGCCTTGCGGACGTGCTCATCGAACCACCGGTCGAGCAGTTTAAGATCCTCGATTTATCCTCCTATGCTGAGATCCAGGAGGTTGGATATCGTGCTGCTCAGCAGGAAATCGAGTTGTGGCAGCATCGAGAATCTGAACTACAGGCGCACGCAGCGTCGTAGGGTGATATGGTGATAACCGCCATGCCAAGCGCGACAACAAATCCGGAACTCCTCTCGACGGATCTCCGTCGCATGGTCGGAAGGCCGTTCGGCATGGACGAGGCCGGCCGGCCCATAAACGATGGCAGCGGCAACCTTATCGTCGGCGCCGTCAAATGGATGCAGATACTCGTCGGCCGCCGTGCGGACCAGGAAGTTCCAGCCGCACTGAGCGAGGCGGAGCGGGAAGCATGGGTGGCCGGGGCGAAGTCGGCCGCGCTGGACCGCCTGGTGGAGCTGCTCAATGATGCGATTCCGGATGAGCGCTACCACGTGAGCCGGGAGTATCTGCTCAACCAGAGCAACAACTACTCGTATGAGTTTCGGCTGTTTGTCGCGGAGTATTGTCGGCTCGTCTCGGAGGATCCAAACTTTTTCTATAACGAGGGCACACAAAGCATCCCGATGGCGCTGGCACACCTGGCACGCCCATTGGGTATTCAGGGCACATATACTGTCCTGCCTCGATTGACCGCAAAGTACGTCAAGACCGACCTGCGGGTGATGAATACCACACCAACGTCGGCTGTTCTTCGGTGGTATGGCGCCTCTCAGTTGGAAAAGGTTCCGGCAGAACACCGGTTACCGTATATCCGTTACGCCTGCCAGACCTACCAGGGCGCCTTTGCAGCGATTCCGCAGGCAGTTTTCGGGATGCCTCGGGCCGAAGTGCGGCAGGTTTGCTGCCAGATAGATGGAGCGGAGTACTGCGAGTGGGAGTTCAACTGGCAGCCGGTGGAGCAGAGTGCACACAGTCTTCATCTATGGGCGGGAGTGCTGATATCCCTATTCGTCCTCGCGTATTTCCTGCTGCGTCTGCCTGGATGGGAGGGGCTTGGGCTGGTGACCGTTCCCCTCCCCATCGTGCTCGCCTGGCAATGGGGCCGGACGCGGTTTCTGGCTTCCGAGCGCCAGCGTCAAGCAAAGCTCTTGCTCGACCAGCGAGACCTCTCTGAAGCACAGTACGACCGAAGCGAACAAGCTTACGCCGAGCTCCAGGTTGCTAACCTCGAGCTCGCCCAGAGAATCTCGGAGTTGACCGCCCTGCATGAGATTGGAACGGCGCTCAGCACGACGCTTGAACTGAGCGAGCTGCTGGACAGGAGCCTGCGTGCCGTCGTCTCCCATCTGACGTTCGATCGCGTCCTGGTACTGCTGGTGGACGAGGAGCGTGAGGTTCTCACCGAAGGGCGAAGCGTGGGCGGCACTCCGGAGATCATGAACATGGTTCGAGCGATGGAGATTCCGCTCTCCAGCGAGACCGTACACCTGGTGCAGATATTTCGCGCCGACCACCCGCTCCTCTTCTGTGATGTCGATGAGTCAAATGACGAAGCGAATCGGGATCTGGTGCGGGGACTCGCCATGACATCCTTCTTGGGCACACCACTCATGTCGAAGGGCCGCCGGGTCGGCATTATGGTTGTGGACAACTGCCTGACGGGACGGCCCATTCCTCAGTCAGATGCAGACCTTCTCTTCACCGTAGGCAACCAGATCGCCACAGCGGTCGACAATGCTCGTCTCTATCAGCAGATTGAAGCGCAGAATCGGACGCTGGAGCAGCGAGTGCAGCAGCGAACCCGGGAGCTTGCACAAGCGACCGCCGAGGCGGAACAGGCTCGTGCTGCAGCGGAAGACGCCAATGAGACCAAGAGTGCGTTTCTGGCCAATGTTAGCCACGAGCTGCGTACCCCTCTCACGTCCGTGCTGGGCTTCACCAAGATCATTCAGAAGCGTGTGGACGGAGTGATCTTCCCCAACCTCACAGCCACTGACCCCAAGACCCAGCGCGCCGTAGGACAGGTGCGTGACAACCTGAAGATCATCATCTCGGAGGGTGAGCGGCTGACGGCGATGATCAACGACGTGCTGGACCTGGCCAAAATCGAATCCGGCAAGTTGGAGTGGAAGTCGGAACCGGTAAACATGGCCGAGATCGTCGAGCAGGCCGCGGGCGCTTCCTCCTCCCTCTTTGCCCAGAAGGGATTGTCGTTGATCGTCGAGGTTGATCACGAGCTACCGCTCGTCAAAGGCGACGCCAATCGACTGATCCAGGTCGTGATCAATCTATTGTCGAATGCCGCCAAGTTTACGGAGACCGGCCACGTTACCTGCCGTGCAACCTGCACGTACGATGAGATCGTGGTCAGTGTGCGTGATACCGGCATGGGGATCGCCGCACCGGATCACGACAAGGTGTTCGAGCAGTTCAAGCAGGTCGGCGACACGTTGACCGACAAGCCGAAAGGGACTGGTCTGGGATTGCCCATCAGCAAGCAGATCGTCGAACACCATGGGGGCCGAATCTGGCTGAAGAGCGAGCCGGGCTCGGGAAGCACCTTTGCGTTCGCCTTGCCGGTGATTCCTGAGTCCAAGCTCCGGGTCTCAATTGTCGAGACTGACACGCTCATCGAGCAATTACAAGAGCGTACGACGCTGCACGGGCGTGCCGCTGGCCATAAGAGGATCCTGATTGTGGACGATGATGACCGAATACGCGAACTGCTGCGGCAGGAACTCGAGGCCGGCGGCTATCACGTCCAGCAAGCGCGAGACGGACGGGAGGGCCTCCTCGCGGCGCAAGCCGAGCCTCCGGATCTGATCATCCTGGACGTACTGATGCCGGAAATGAATGGGTTTGAGGTGACGGTTGGTCTCAAAAGCGATCCACGGACTGCCAGTGTGCCGCTGGTTCTCTTGACCGTCGTGGACAATCCGGACCGAGCCTATCGTCTGGGTGTGGATCACTACTTCACCAAGCCGTTTGACCCCGAAGCGCTGGTGCATCAGGTTGGCATGCTCGTCGCGCGGGGGCTGGAGCCGACGCCAGGTCAATAAGGGTGTGCCTCTGAGCAACGCCCGGTGCCTTCGGGGGCTTGCCAGCTTGTCATGTACTGTGAAGGGAGAGGCCGCGGCATGACGCGGCCTTAATCAATGCACATCGGCAAAGTCGGGTTCTCGGTGGAGAGTCCGCGCAGGAGCGAATGATGGCGAAGCAATCGTGGAACAGCTCTCCCGAGATGGAGATCGACCAGGACAAGAGTTACACCGCGGTGGTGAAGACGTCTGAAGGCGATATTACGCTGGAGCTCTTCTCCCACGACGCACCAAAAACCGTGAACAATTTCGTGTTCCTGGCGCGACAGGGCTATTACGGTGACGTGATCTTCCATCGCGTCATTAAGGGATTCATGATCCAGACAGGAGACCCAACGGGTACCGGCACCGGTGGCCCGGGGTACAAGTTTGCGGACGAGCCGGTGCGTCGCACGTACACGAAGGGTACGGTTGCTATGGCAAATTCCGGCCCAAACACGAACGGAAGCCAGTTTTTCATCGTGCACGGCGCAACGGTGGCGTTGCCCCCCAATTACACGATTTTCGGCCAGGTTACCGATGGACTGGACGTGGTCGAGGCGATTGCCGGCACGCCGACGAAGCCGGGGGGAGAGGGATCGAAACCACAGAACCCGCCTCGAATCGAAGCTGTGGAAATCCGCGAGGCATAGTGTGGAGTACCGCCGTCTCGGCCATTCCGGCCTGAAAGTGTCTGTCGTCGGGCTGGGCACCAATAATTTCGGGAATCGCACCGACGAGGCCGCGTCGCGGAGGGTCATTGACGCCGCGCTCGATGCCGGCGTCAATCTCTTCGACACGGCCGATGTTTACAGTGCCGGTAAAAGCGAGGAGATCATCGGCCGGGCCATCAAGGGACGCCGGGACGAAGTCGTCCTCGCCACCAAGTTCCGCAGCCGGATGGGCGAGGGGCCGAACAACCAGGGCGGCTCGCGACAGTACATCCTTCGGGCCGTCGAGGCCAGCCTGTGCAGGTTGCAAACGGACTACATCGATCTCTACCAGATGCACTCGCCGGATCCGGCGACACCGATCGAGGAGACGCTGGGCGCCCTGCACGACCTGGTGCGAGCAGGCAAAGTGCGATACATCGGCTCCTCCAACTTCCACGGATGGCAGATTGCCGACGCCGCCTGGGTGGCACGCGAGCACCACTGGAGCCCGTTTATCTCCGCACAAAATCACTACAGCCTGGTGGAACGCGGCGTGGAAGCAGAGGTGATTCCGGCCTGCGCACGGTTCGGGGTCGGCATGCTTCCGTTCTTTCCGTTGGGGTCGGGCTTGTTGACCGGGAAGTATCGCCGAAATGAGGCCGCACCTCCCGGCACCCGCCTGGCAGCCAGTCCACGAT
>DAINCT010000276.1:0-5620 GCA_036732245.1 Chloroflexota bacterium
GGAGACACGCCGAGTGGTATCTGACGCTGGCGGAGGACGCGGAGAGGGAGCTGGCCGGCCTGGAGAGCGTGATCTGGGCACAGCGGCTGGAGCGCGAGCTCGACAACCTGCGGGCTGCTCTGCGATGGGCGCGGGACAGCGGTGAAGCTGCCATCGCGCTGCGGCTGGCGACCGCCCTGGCACCCTTCTGGTCCCGGCGTGGTTATCTCACGGAGGGACGGGAGCGGTTTCGGGACGCCCTCACGCTCCCGGGCACGGACAGCGTCGCCCCCTCGCTCCGGGTAAAGGCGCTGGCTCGGGGCGCCCTGCTGGCCTCCCACCAGGGAGTGGACGAAGAGGGGCTGACCTTCTCCGAGCAGAGCCTCGAGCTCGCCCGCCGGAGCGGGGAACGGGGCGATCTCGTGGTCGCGCTTAACACCCGGGGCGTGCTGGAACGGCAGCGCGACCGGTATGCGGAGTCGGCGGCTTCTCACCACGAGGCGCAGGCCATCGCACGCGAGCTGGGCGACAGGGCGGGCGAAGCTGCTGCCCTCGCCGGCCTGTTCCCCTCGACCGCCTTCACGGGCGATCTGGGCCGCGCCGAGGCATTCGCGGAACAGGCTGTGGCGATCCTTCGGGAATTGGGAGACGAGCAGGGGTTGGCCGCCATCCTGCTGGTCCGGACGCATCTGGCGATGCACGCCGGCGCGTACGAGCAGGTGGAGGAGTTCGGCCAGGAGGCGCTGGCCCTGTTCCGCACCCTGGCCGACACCGGCAAGCAGGCCGAGGCGCTCTATACGATGGGTACGGTCGCTGAGTTTCAGGGACGATACGAGCAGGCTGAGCAGCGCCTGGACGAGAGCCTGGCGCTTCGCCTGGAGCGCGGCGATGAGGTCTCTGCCGCAGCGTCGCGACTCGCCCTCGGGCTCGTGGCCCTCAATCGGGAGGACAGGGTACGGGCGAGGTCGCTGCTGGAGGCCGCTCTTGCCACGACCCGGAAGTACGATGCCCCCCGGGACTCGGGAAACATCCTGAGCCTGCTCGGGCACCTGGAGCTGGCCGAAGGCAATGTGGCCCGAGCCCGTGAGATGTTCGCCGAGAGCGCCGGAGTCTTCCAGTCCATCGGCAACCCCCTCTTCCTGGACTGGACGCTGGAGGGCCTGGCCGGTGTTGCCGCCGCGCAGCAGCGCTGGGAGCTCGCAGCGCGGCTCTGCGGGGCACGCGACGCCCTGCGCGCCAGGATCGGCTCCGGCATGCCTCCGGCATACGCCGCCGGCTACGCTCGCACAGTGCAGGCCGTCCGCTCCGCTCTCGACGCGGACGCCTTCACCCAGGCGTACGAGAGGGGCGAGCAGCTGTCGCTGGACGAGACGATCGCTGCAGCTCTCCGCGCTGTCGATGGATCGTCGCTCCGACGTGGCGCGACCGTCTGCCGCCCCCGCGTGCCACGGCTCTGACCGCATGGGGCGAGCTCGACTGAGCCCGCCCCATGCCAGTGTCTCTACGCTTCTCCGGGCACTGCCTCACTGCCCCCCTCCTGAACGGTCTCAAACGGCAGCGGACGATGGGCGCGTCCCTGTACGATGGAGCACTCATCGGCTCTTTCAGAGCCCAGTGCGGGCGCGTGCGGGAATGGCCATAGAAATGGCCGTAAACCAAGGGCTTGTTTAGCCTGTTTCGGGTCCGAAGCACTCGCTTTTTGGCTTGTACAAGCCAAAGTTTTGGTGGCGGCGGCGGGATTTGAACCTGCGACCAAGGGCTTATGAGTCCCCTGCTCTGCCACTGAGCTACGCCGCCACGCCCACTATGGAAACGACCTGCCGAAACAGGTCGAGAAAAGTGGTAGCGGGGGTTGGATTCGAACCAACGACCTCCGGGTTATGAGCCCGACGAGCTGCCACTGCTCTACCCCGCGACGTACCACAAGTATACAAAGTGCAGTCCGGAGGTGACAAAGGCGCGCCGTACGCTACACGATTTTCCAGCTGCTGAGGAAGCGGCGTGCCAGCTCCTCTCTGCCCTGGGCTCGCACCGAGGTACTTCGCGTCGCCTCGTCGAACGCGATACGACCGGCCAGCATGAGGGGAACGGTCCCACTATCGCCGGTAATCGTCACATCCGGATTGTCCGGCACGCCCCGTCCCGTCATCGCCCGGCCCGCCTCGATCTGCCACCACAGCGCCGTATTCGGATCGGTCAGCACCACGGATACTGTCCCGCTGGTGTCTTTGGGCAGGTGCAACATCCAGGAGCTCGCACTCCAGTAAAAGGAGGGCAGTACTGTTCGCGCTTCCGCGCTCAGTCGCGTGTGCGAATCCAACTGGGATTGCATGTCCCAGAGGTGAATCGCCAGTTCGTTGTCGGCTGCGGCGAGAAAGAATGAGAGCGGCCACGGCCCTCCCATGTAATAGACCGGCTTGACATAATCACCCGGCACGATTCGCTCCAGTCGGTCGCGGAGCGAACGCGAGCCGGCCACAAACTGTCCCTTGATGACCTCGGGCGCCAGGGTACGGTCCAGCATCTTGGGGATCGCGCTATTGAGGGCGTTGAGCGCCGGAGCCGCAACCGGAATCACGTTCTTGCTAAGCTGACCTGCTTTGCGCAGGAGACCGCTGCCGGTTTTGCCCGCCACCACCAGATCGGTCAGCCGGCTGAAGGCGCTGAGGCCGAGGTTGAGGTGAGCGACGACGTCGCCGAGTGTCCAGCCGGGCACCGCGCTCGCTATTTTCCAGTCCTCGGCGCCCAAGCGCTGCACGAAATCTCCGGCAGTTTGCAGGTCGGTCAGCACGGCGTTCCGGATATCCGCCGGCGGGACTGGAAGTTGCAGTGCTTCTGAGAATCGTTGTTCTTCCTCTGACATGATGGAATACTCCTATCGCGCAGCCTGGAATGGTTACTATGTCCCGTACCATCTGACAGCATTTCAGCAGAAATAAGCCAGTGAGGGCTTTTTATGTCTATTGCCGAACACGCTCCCTTTCAGCTACAGCGCATCGGCCTTATTATGGAACCCAATCCAAGCGATCCCTCAGAAGCCTGGGGCGTCTTGAATCCCGCGTCGGCGCGGGCCCACGATGGACAGTTTTACCTCTTTCCCCGCGTCGTCGCGGAAGGAAACTATTCTCGCATCGGGATCGCGCGCGTGAACTTTGATGAGGAGGGGAATCCGGCCGGGGTGGAACGACTGGGCTATGCCCTCGAACCGGAGGAGCCGTACGAACGATCGGAGCGTTCAACCGGCGGCGTTGAGGATCCGCGCATCACCTATGTCGAGCCGCTGGGCTGTTGGGTCATGGCCTATGTGGCACTGTCCGCGATGGGTCCACGTATCGCGCTCGCCATCTCGCACGATCTTTTCACATGGAAGCGCCTGGGGATGCTGGAGTATGAAACCAGCCATGATGTCGATTTCGGTCAGTACGGCAATAAGGACGGCATGCTCTTTCCGACTGCCGTGCTGGACCCCGAGGGAAAGCCGGCTCTGGCGATCTTGCACCGACCGACTTATCTGATCCATCGGGACGACGGCACGGTGACGCTGCAAATTCCAGCGGGAGTTGAAGAGGAGCGAGAGAGCATCTGGATCGGCTACATGTCACTCGAGCGAGCTCGAGAAGACATTCGGAATCTGGCACAGGTCTACGGGAATACGCTCGTCGCTGTGCCGGAGTTTGCCTGGGAAAGTCTAAAGATCGGGGGCGGCACTCCGCCCGTTCGTATTTCCCAGGGATGGCTCACGTTCTATCACGGCGTGAGCGGTTTCTATTCCTTGAACCCGGCTCTGCCCAAGCATGTGGTCTACACGGCCGGCGCCCTGGTGCTCGACGGTGAGGATCCGAGAAAGACGATTTACCGGTCACCCGAGCCGGTGCTGCAACCTGATGAGCATGGCGAGCAATACGGGATCGTACCGAACGTGGTTTTTCCGACGGCGATTGATCTGCGCGATCACGAGCGGCTGGACGTGTACTACGGCATGGCGGATTCGCGCATCGGCGTCGCCACCACCAGCGTCCCCGAACAATTGCCGATCGAATAGCGGACATTGCCGTGTACTGGATTCGTACCAATGGAGAACGACAATCGTGGCGCATCACGCGCCGCCAAGACTGAAAAAAGGAGACAGGCATGAAGATTGGCGTACTGACCGGGGGAGGCGATGTCCCCGGGTTGAATCCGTGCATCAAAACTATGGTCGAGCGGGCGATCGATGCCGGCCACGAGGCTGTCGGCATCCGGCGCGGCTGGCTCGGCTTGTTGGCCTATGACCCGAGCAGTGATGCAGACCAGTCAGAATGGGTCATCCCGCTCAACAAGGGTTCCGTTCGCACGGTCGATCGTTTCGGTGGGACATTTCTCCACACCTCACGTACCAACCCGGGAAAGGTGCGACCATCGAGTCTCCCCGATTTCCTGCGGGGCGAGTTCGGCGGCGACGGCGAAAGCACGGTCGATTGCACGCCGCATGTGTTGCGCGTCATCGAGAAGCTGGGTATTGATATCCTGCTGCCGATCGGCGGCGATGACACGCTGAGTTATGCTGTCCGGTTGCACCAGGAAGGTGTGCCAGTGGTTGGCATCCCGAAGACCATGGATAACGACGTGTACGGCACCGACTACTGCATCGGCTTCTCCACGGCGGTGACTCGCAGTGTTGAACTCATCCATTCGCTCCGCACGCCCGCCGGCTCGCACGAGCGGATCGCCGTGGTGGAGCTCTTCGGTCGCAACTCCGGGGAGACCGTGTTGGTCTCCGCGTATTTAGCCGATGCGGATCGGGCTCTCATCTCGGAGGTGCCGTTTGATATCGAGCGACTGGCAGAGCTGGTGACGGCGGATCGTAACAACAATCCAAGCAAGTATGCGGTGGTCGTGATCTCGGAGGGTGCATCCATGATCGGCGGCGGAATCGTGGAGGGCGGACAAGAGGACGCCTACGGGCACAAGAAGCTGGGTGGCATCGGCCAGCTCACCGGTGAAGAACTGAAACAGCGCACCGGCATCGACATTCTGTATCAGCCGCTGGGCTATCTCATGCGCGCCGGGGCGCCGGATTCCCTGGACCGGATGGTGGCGACCTCCTATGCCAACCTGGCAATCGATCACGTATTCCAGCGGCAATACGGCCGGATGGTGAGCCTGCAGAGCGGGGTCTACACCACGGTGCCGCTCGACAGTATCACCCGAAAGGCGAAGCGCGTCGACGTGGAGGAGTTTTACGATTCCGAGAACTACTTGCCCAAGGTGGCACATCAGATGGGCAAGCCGATGTTCTTGTATTAGGTATTAGGGATTTCAACACGCGCGGGACACGGTCACACCGGCATTGGGGCCTTTGCCACTGGAGTGCGGACAAGCGCGCTCACGTGCGTCCCGCCACCTGTAATGATCTGACGGCCCGACGTGTGGATCGAAGGCGCGTATTGGTAGGATGGAGCGGCCGGCTGCTTACCTTCACTGTGGTCGTTCACGAATGTATGACGGGATTCAGTTTTCCATGCTTGCGAGCACGGCTATTGACACACTGAAGGCCGGGCGGCATCGGTGGCAAAGTGGCGCGCCAAAAAAACTAAACCGCTGACACCCGACGATGCCAGCGGTTTTGGATGACCGGAGTGCCTCTACGTCAGGGCAGCGG
>DAINCT010000277.1:0-5612 GCA_036732245.1 Chloroflexota bacterium
CCGAGCCGTATCGCCGACTGGCGTACACCTGGCACACGTTTACACCGGAGTGGGCGAAGGCCTATGGAGTCGACGACGACTTGCTGGCGAAGTTGTCGAGTGAACGGCGGTCGAAAGTAACCTTCGAGATCGAGCCGCTCGGTGAGAAGGTGAAGCTGACGGTGATCCACGACGACTTCGATCCCGGGAGCTCCGTGCTGGGGATGATCAGCGGTGGTTGGCCGCACGTCCTCTCGAACCTCAAGACGCTCCTGGAGACCGGGGAGACGCTTCCCGCGTAAATGCTGTGATTACGGGGCCGCGCGGGAGGTCCTCTCGCGCGGCTGCCGTCTGGCGCCGATACTGGCCAGGAGCAGGAGCGCGCTGATGATTGCCAGCACCAGCGCCATGGTGTGCAGCTCGGTACTGGTCGCGGTGGATCCGAAGATCAGGCCCAGGAGGGCGGTCGAGAGTATCGCGCCGATATAGCGGAAGGTCTGGAATTGGCCTCCCGTCTGGCCCATGATTTCGGGCGGCGTGATCTCGTAGAGTGCTGCCTGCAGGCCCAGGTTATTGAACCCGTTAGGGATCCCCAGCACGCACCCGACGAAGACGATCACCACCAGTGGCGTCTGCAGGTTCGGCAGCAACAGCAGCAGGGAACCGGCGAGTAGCGTGGTCGAGCCGATGATGAGGGCCGGCCGCGCGCCGTGGCGGCGGACCAACCAGGCGGCGATCGGGGTGGAAATCACCCCCATGCCGGCTACCGGCAACACCAGCAATCCGGCTTCCTGCGGGTGAAAGCCGCGGGCGCGCTCCAACCAGAGCGGCAGCCCGAAGAAGATGCCGTAGAAGACGATGTTGATCGCGGCGTACTGCAGAAAGATGCCCAGCAACGAACGGTTCTGGGCGAGCATGGTGACGTCGAGGAACGGTGTGGCCGCGCGTCGTTCTCGCCAGAACAGCAGGCCGCCACCGAGCAACGCCACGACCAGTAGCGGCCAGATCTTGGTGCCGGAGAGCGAGATGAGGAAGCCCAGTGCAGCGGCAATCGTCCCGCTGAACAGCAGAATCCCCGGGAAGTCGAGGGTGTGCCAGAGCTGGGCAGGGGAGGAAACGGACGAGCTGGGTCGCGTCGCGCGCGGTTCGTCCTTCGGGAGCCAGCGCAGGGCCATCAGCAAGCCAGCGACCGTGACCGGCACGTTGACCAGGAATATCGCCTGCCACCCGGCCGCCCCCACCAACGATCCGCCCAGCACCGGTCCGAGCGCGGCGCTAATCGATCCCGCCACCGTGAGGGCGCCGAGTGCGCTGGCCGGCGCCTTGCCGGCCGGATCCCCGCGCCGCAGGATGGCAAGACCAGCCGGATAGGCGGCGGATGTGCCGAAGGCCTGCAGGATGCGAAACGCAACCAGGAAACCGAATGATGGTGCCAGGGGAGCGAGTGCGCCGATGGCGCCCACCAGAACCAAGCCGGCGCAGAAGACACGTCGGGCACCCAGCAAGTCGGCCAGCCGCCCCATGACCGGCATGCCAATCGCGGCCGCCAGATAGAAGCCGGAGATAAGCCACGATGCGGTGGCCGTCCCCACTCCGAAGGCCGATTGCAGGCTGATCAGTGCCACTGCGATCATCGACGAATTGAGCGGATTCAGCAGCGTGCCCGACATGATCGCGACCACCAACCCCCAGGACGGTCGATAGGGTGTGGGGTGGATCGGATGCGGCTCGTCCCGTTGGGGTTGTGTGTCTGTGACCATGCTTCGCCTTCCCAACGGTTTCGCGCCGCGGTGACGCTTCCTATATATAGCGGAAGGTGACGGATACTTAGGTGGTTCCGTTATACCCATGGAACGAAATGTCTGGAGAGTAGCTGTATGTTCCTTCGATCATGACCGCCCCCATCCACAGCACGCCGGTGACGCGATTCGCCACGCAGGTCATCGAGAATATCGAAACCGTCATCATCGGCAAGCGACGTCAGCTCGAGTATCTGCTGGTGGCGCTGCTCTGCCGTGGCCACGTCTTGATCGAGGACGTGCCGGGGACGGGCAAGACCATGTTGGCGCGTGCCGCCGCGGCCTCCATGGGTCTGAGCTTCAATCGCGTGCAGTGCACGCCCGATCTTCTACCCAACGACGTGACGGGGTTGAGCGTGTTCAACCAACAGACCTCAACCTTCGAGTTCCGCCCCGGACCTGTCATGGTCAATATTCTCCTCTCCGACGAGATCAATCGCGCCACGCCCCGCACCCAGGCCGCGCTGCTGGAAGCCATGCAGGAGCACCAGGTGACGGTCGACGGCGTAACCCATCTGCTGCCCGACCCGTTTCTGGTGCTGGCGACGCAGAATCCCATCGAGTACGAAGGCACCTTTCCGCTGCCCGAAGCGCAGCTCGATCGCTTCCTCATTCGCATGCCGCTGGGATATCCGGACGAGGACGGGGAGATCCAGATGCTCCGGAACTTGCGAAAATCTCATCCGATCGACGCGATTGGACCGGTGGTCGACGGCTCCGAGCTGGGCGAACTCCACGACCTGGTGTCTGATGTCCACGTCGACGAGTCGCTCGAGCGCTACATCCTGGATACGATCCGTGCCACACGGTCTCATCCCGACATCGCAATTGGCGCCAGCCCGCGTGGATCGCTGGCGCTGTACAAGACCGCGCAAGCGCTGGCGGCGCTGCGTGGGCGCGACTACATCGTGCCGGATGACGTGAAGGAGATGATTCCGCTGACCCTACCCCATCGGATTATCGTGCGGCCCGAGAGCCAAATTCGTGGTCGAGACGCACAGGGCATCCTGGCCGATATCCTGGCTACGACCGTACTGGATATCGGAGAGGCAGGGTAGACTTCCGTCATCATGGCGCTCTTTGTTCCGGCGTTTCTGCTGCTCTTCATCCTCTCGCTGGCCTTGCGGGTCGATCCGTTTTTTACCGTCATCTGGTTCTTGCTCGGCACGTACGGCCTGGCCCGCATGTGGATCCGGCGCAGCGTGCAGCATCTGCAGATCAGCCGGCGCTTCGAGGATCGGGCATTTACGGGCGATGAGGTGGACGTTCACCTCACAATCCGCAACGCCGGGAGGCTGCCCGTCCTCTGGCTCCAGATCGGTGAATCGCTTCCACTCGAGCTGACGACGACCCCGTTTCCCGATCAGGCGATCACACTCGGAGGACGCGAGGTGCGGGAGTTCGTGTATCGGTTGTCGTGCCGGCGGCGCGGCTATTACTCACTCGGCCCGTTACGGATGGAAACGGGTGATCTGCTCGGGATCGAGGATCGGGTGCTACTGGCGAACGAGCCCCGGCACTTGACGGTGTATCCGCGAATCGTGTCCCTCGAGCAGCTTGGGTTGCCCACCCGCTCCGCGTTGGTCTCACTTCCGGCACGCATGCCGCTGTTCGAGGACACGTCTCGCATCATGGGGGTGCGTGACTATCAGCCCGGAGATTCTCCACGCCGCATCCATTGGACAGCCACGGCGCGGACCGGAGCGCTGGTGGTCAAACAGTATCAACCGGCCATTGCACGCGAGACCCTCATCTGCCTGGATCTCGACTGGCGTGACTACACCATGCGGCGGCATGAAGCCACCGAGCAGGCCATCGTGGTGGCGGCCTCGGTGGCAAACCATTCCATTGTGCGGGACGGTTTGCCGGCCGGCCTCGCCACCGAGGCGACCGATCCGCTGGTGGGGGATCGACGACGCATCGTGCTTCCACCCCGGTCAGGGCGTGCCCAGCTCATGGCGATACTCGAAGTGCTGGCCCGAGTGCAGCCGGCAACCGGCGTCCGCTTCGTGGATCTGCTGCGCGAGGAAAGCGTTCACCTGCCCTGGGGTACCACGCTGCTCCTGATCACCGGAAGGATCGACGATGCGCTGGCAGAGACCGTGCTCTATCTGCGGCGGCGTGGCCATGCCACGGCGGTGGTGCTGGTGCAGGAAGCGTCGGGTAGCGGGGGCGCTCCTGGAAGTCTGGCGGGCATTCCGGTCTATCGCGTCTGGAACGACGCGGATCTGGCGGTATGGCAATGACCGCAAACCCTTCGTCGCTCGACCACGTCTTCCGCCCCACTTTTCTCTGCATCATGGTGGGGTGCATCGTGCTCTCGCTGGTGACGCTGATCGAGCTGTTCATGCCGAACTGGGATGGCACCTTTCTCATCGTCTTCTGCGTGCTCACCACCGTGGAGGCCTATCTTACTTTTCAGCTCTTCCGGCGGGATCTGACCTACCGGTTCGACGGCACGCGTATCATGGCGATCGAGCTGGCCGCCCTCTATCTGCTGCTCCAGCTCTGCATCGACGCGATCGACGGCCAGGCGCCCTTTCAGAACTACTTCCCTCACCTCGACGGCATCACGCTGGGGCTGTTCATCATCGTCTGTTCCACCTGGCTGGTGGTCACCGGCACGGCGCGCGACCTCAATCGATTGGGCCGCTCGTCCGAAGGCGTGATAGGCTTCGTGCCGGCCGAGCACCGCCTGGCCACCCGCTTCTTTGCCGGTGGAGTCGTACTGTTCATCCTGTCCGGGCTCACCCAGGTACGCATCGCCGGCGCGCTCCAGCTTCCCACCCCACACGCTTCCGGCCCGGTGGCCAACGTGCTGCTGTACTTCGTGCTGGGCATGCTGTTCCTCGGATACATCCACTACGCTTCGCTGCGTGGACGCTGGCAGCGCGGAGACATCGCCATTGCCGGCGGTTTGGGCGGTCGTTGGATGCGGTACAGCCTCGTCTTCGTGGGGTTGATGGTGGTAATTGCATTCCTGCTGCCCACCAGCCATACCATCGGACTGCTCGATGTGGGCCGTGCCATCTGGAATCCAATCTCCACCGTGCTGATCCAGATCATCCTGACGGTGCGGGGACCATTCACCTGGCTCCTGCACCTCTTTGGCGGCAAGGCTCCGGTCGCCCGACCGCGCGTCCTGCCACCAAATCTTCCCCCGCATCTGCGGATTCCTCCGCGACACCACACCAATCCTGGGCACGGCGGAAGTGGAGGGATCACCCTGATCAAGTCGCTGTTGTTCTGGGCGGTGGTCGCGACCGCGGTGGTGTACGTGCTGCGCCATGCCGCGTTGCGGGGTGTGGTGAAGATCCCGGTGATCGGGGGGGTGCTCAACGCGGTGCGCGTCGCCCTGGGGCAGATGTGGTCGATGCTGCTCTCCAGGTTCCGAGGATATGTCGCCACTGTAGTGGAGCATGTGCCGGGCGCTGGGGCGCTACGTGCTGTGCCGGCGCTCATGCCCCGAGGGAACCTCCGCTGGGGGCGGATCGGATCGCTTTCGCCGCGCGAGCAGGTGGTGTTCTATTACTTGAGCGTGGTGCGTCGTGCGCATCGTCACGGCATCGACCGGCGTGGCGCGCAGACGCCGTACGAGTTCTCCGCCGAGCTCGCCCCACGTCTGACCGAAGCCGAGGGCGATATGAACGCCCTCACCAACGCGTTCGTGCAGGCACGGTACAGTCGCCACGAGGTCCCCGAGGTCGAGGTGAGCCACATCCGAGAGAACTGGCAGCGGGTGAAACGTGCCCTACGAAGTGTCAGGGATCGTGCCGGCGCGGGCACTCGGCCGCCTCAGAGCTTCCGGTCTGATGGGATCGATCCTGACCCGGT
>DAINCT010000278.1:0-5394 GCA_036732245.1 Chloroflexota bacterium
GGCCAGGGCATCCATGCGCAGGTCACGCGCGATGAAGCAAAAGCGCTGGATTTGATCCAGGGACAAACGGTGCATGTGTCGCTGGTCCGCTCCACGATCTTCGATGCCGGGGAGTTACCAGATGAAAGCCGTCATCCCTCCGTGGTGGGATTGTAGCTCAGAGCCCTCATTCCACCTGATACGACGCACTCCCCGTCGACGACGCGCCGTTCAGCGTACAGCGGACCGACGCGGTGCCCCCACCTTTTGCGCTGGTGCCGATCACCAGCGTCCAGGTAACCGTCCCAGAGTGGCCGGCGATCTTCTGCGAGTCGAGCGAGCGGGCACGAGATGCGTGACGACTGGGGTAGATCACTTCGACCGTACATGAGGCTCCGGGGCGTGTTTTCGCGGCAATGGTCAAAGTGTCGCCCCGCGAGAGCGTTTGCGGGGAGGTGGTGACGCGCACGGCGAAGCTGCCTGTTCGGCTCGAGGACGGTGGAGGGGTAGAGCGGACCGCAGACGAGGAGCCACCACCCCAGTCGGCGGCGAAGGCCGCCTCCAGGAATCCTGCCAGCGTGGTGTTGTCGAGCGTGATGCCCATTTCACGATTCTTGTCCAGCGACGTGGCCGAAATGTTCTCAGACCCCAGATAGAACCGTCGCCCATCCGTCACGATGATCTTTGCATGGACGTAGGGAGTTGGCTGGAGCTTCACCAGCACGCCGGCCTGACGTATGGCATCAACCCCCGAACTGCCGGCGGGCACGATCACCCGCACTCGAACACCCCGCTTCACGGCAGTCGCCAGGTGACTCTCGATCGATGCATCGTCCACCTCCTCGGCGTACACATCGAGCCTGCGCCGCGCCGCGTCGATCAGGGTGGTGAACGTGCGGCGCGAGTTGTATGGGCTAACCACCAGATCGGGCGCCGATACATGTGTCGCGCGACGATTCCAGTCTGCCTCGAAGATCGTCGCGATGGCCTTCGCATCTGTGCTGCTCTGCTCGATCAAACCGAACTCGCGATTGTGTAGAAACCCGCTGGAACTGAAGTTGAAAGTAAAGATGCCCGCAGTCGTGCCGTCAACCTCCATCGACTTCTCATGCGTATAGGTGAAGGCGCTCTCAAATGCCCAGCGCACTGAAACCCCGGCCGCCTGGAGCTTGCTGTATCCCAATTGCGCATACCGATCCGCTCCATACGGATGCTGCTCCAGCAAGACCCGTACGTCCACCCCTCGGGCCCGAGCGCGTTGCAACTCGTTCACGATGCTGCTCTCCGTCAGCAGATACAGCTCGAGGCGGAGCGACCTGCGCGCGCTGCGTATAAGGTGAAGCACAGGGGAGAGATGGGCATCGGGCTGTTCGAAGAGTTGGTAGGAGCCGGTCGTGATTACGCTCCCCTTGGTCTGCGCGGAAACCGTCGGGCTATGCTTCGACCACAACGCGGCCACTCCGAAGCAGATGAGCAGAGTAGCCATGAGGAGTGAAAAGACAGATCTCAGGGAGCGTGCGATCACAGACGGTTCCCTCCTGGAACAGAGAGATTGTACGGCGGAATGCGAGGTTGCCGCTCAGCGATCGGGTTGTTGACCTCGAGACTTCGATGGTTGACAATTTCCCTTCCGTCTTCAACCGTGCCCTGACCCGGACAGCCGCTTGTGGCCACCCGCTGAGTCGGCTCTGGATATCGAGTGTCACTTCTGGTATAGCATGTATGCTATGACATGGGGCACTGTCGAATTGGAATCGGAAGTCGAGGCATGGCTGCGTTCGCTCAACTCAACGGAATTCGGCCACGCAGCCTTTTACATCGATCTCCTGGCCGACCGAGGTCCGTTGCTAGACGAGCCGTACAGTCGGCAGCTTGGCGGAAAGCTTCGAGAGTTGCGCTTCTATCTTGGCCGGGATCGTCGGCGCGTTTCGTACTACTTGGCAACCGGCCAGCGAGCTGTCTTGCTTACAGTATTTCGAAAGCAGCAAGGACGAGAGCAGGCTGAGATTGAACGCGCACGTCGAGCGATGAATATGTGCGTCCTGGAAGGGCATACCGCGGAAGGATAGTTGATGAGCACACGGGCGTGGAATGACCTGCGGACCGAGCGTCTCGCATCGCCAGAAGCACGGCAGGCGTACGATGCAGCGGCGCGTGTGTTTCGTCTTGGGGAGGAAGTCCGCCGTCTCCGAATGGAACGTGGGCTGTCGCAGGCAGAGCTAGCGGAGCGAATGGGACTGCCACAGTCAGTTGTTTCCCGTTTGGAGGCAGGAGGAGTCGAGCCACGCCTCAAAACTCTTGATCGGGTGGCTCATGCACTCGGCGTCGAGGTGGACGTGCGATTCCTCGTGCCGCGCACCGAGGAACGATCGGTCTCCTGAGGGAACCCATCTCCGAATTGTGTGAGAACCAACCTCTTCAACTCCTCAGCATTTGGAGGCGTTCCGCTAAAAAAGCCCGCTCCACGGCATTCTCGGTGAGTTCAATCGCTCGCTCGTAGGCGCATCGCGCCTCGGTGTGGCGACCAAGGAGTGCCAGGAAGTGAGCTCGTGCTGCCGGGAGGTAGCTGTAGCCGGCGAGTTGTGGCTCGGTTTCCAGCTCGTCCAGTGCTTCCAGACCCCGGGATGGACTGCGGGCCATGCCCACGGCTACCGCCCGATTCAGTGCCACCACCGGTGATGGCCAGACCTGGACCAGCAGGTCGTACAGTCCAACCAACTCCTGCCAGTCGGTCGCTTCATAACTGGGCGCCTCGGCGTGCACCGCGGCGATCGCGGCCTGTAGCGCGTAGTGCCCGGGAGGCCGACTCCCGATTGCCTCATGGACCAGCGCGATACCCTCGCTGATAGCCGCGCGATCCCAACGCGTGCGATCTTGCTCGGCCAGTTGGAGCATCCGCCCATTCTCACCGATGCGGGTGTCCCGCCGGGCGTTGGTGAGGAGGATCAGCGCCAGTAACCCGGCCACGTCGGCGTTTCGGGGCAGCAGGCTACGCAGCATGCGGACGAGATCGAGCGCACGCTCGACCAGGTCGTGCCGGACCAGCCTCTCTCCCGCCGGCGCGGTATGTCCGGTCGTAAACAGCAAGTGGATGACGGCTAACACGGCCTCGATGCGCGCCGGCAGTTCATGCGGCCGCGGTACCCGATACGGAATTCGCGCCGCCGCGATCTTCTTCTTGGCTCGCGTGATGCGTGCAGCCATGGTCGACTCACTCACCAGAAACGCTCGAGCCACCTCGCCTGTCGTCAGGCCACAGAGTAGCCGCAAGGTCAAGGCCACCTGCGCCTCAACGGCCAACGTGGGGTGACAGCAGGTGCAAATCAGTCGAAGTCGATCGTCCGGATAGTCATGATTGACGGCCGGTTCATCCTCGTCTATTACCAGCAGCGGTAGAGCCCGGCGCATTGTCGCTTCACGGCGGAGCAGATCGAGTGCCCGTCGAGTGGCAACGGTTGTCAGCCAGGCGCCCGGTTTGACCGGTACCCCCTGCACTTCCCAGGCGGTAAGCGCACGCGCGAAGGCGTCCTGCACGCACTCCTCGGCCAGGTCGATATCGCGCGTGACGCGCACCGTCGCGGCGAGCACGAAGGCCCACTCGAGACGGTGCGCGTCGGCGACCGCAGCCGCTACTTCGCTCAGGCAAACACCATGATAGGTCGGACCTCGAGTCCACCGAACTTCGCGGGTACCTGCTTGGCGATCGCAGTCGCCTCATCCAGGTCAGCCGCCTCAATCAGGTAGTACCCACCCAAAGCCTCTTTCGTTTCCACGAACGGTCCGTCGGTTACCGTAAAGTTGCCCGATCCATTTGAGCGGATCGACGTAGCAGTCGAGGTTGGCTGCAGCGCATTGCCACCCTTCATTGCCGCTCCATTATTCTCGGCGAATTTCGTGTGGCCGCCCATGACTTCATTGAAGACGTCCTGTCCGGCATTCGCGTATCCAGCCTCGTCTTCGTAGATCAGGATGAGATATTGCGCCATGTTCGCGTCCTTTCTGCGGTGATTTCGGTAGTGAGGTCGGCAAGTCGGACCCCTTCAACTTAACGACGCAGGAGACCCGCGGAAATCGACAGCGGCTGGAAGAGAAATTATTCACCTTGGCATTTTGACTCAGCCTGAAACGTATCAGAGCCCTTAGATCGGATGAAGCCCCGCGAACTCGAGTCCGGCATCCTCCGGGAAATCGAAGCGGATGTTCATAGCCTGCACCGCCTGACCCGAGGCACCCTTCATCAAGTTGTCGATGGCCGCCATCACGACCACTCGGTTGTTCTCTTCGTCCAGTTCGAAGCCCACGTCACAGTAATTGCTGCCCGTCAGAATTTTCGGTTCGGGATACCGAAACAATCCGCTGTTTTCCTTGACCAGTCGGATGAACGGTTCCGTGCCATAACAGTTCCGAAACACCTTCCACAGATCGCGTTCAGTCGACGGCTTCTGCAAGAAGACATGTGAGGTGGCGAGCACCCCTCGGACAGCCTCCACGGCGGTGGCGGAAAAGGCGATCGCGGGTCGTGCGCCCGAGGAACCGGTCAACTCCTGCTCGAGCTCGGCGGTATGGCGGTGGCCGGTTGGCTTGAAGGATCGCATCACACCGCTCCGCTCCGGGTGATGAGAAGCCAGTCCTTCCTCCGCTCCGGCGCCGGAGGATCCGGTTTTCACCTCCACCACGACCGGCTTCGATTGATCGACCAGTCCCTCCGCGAACAGAGGATACAGGCCGAGGATGGCCGCGGTGGCGAGACAACCCGCACTGGAAATCGCGTTTGCGCTCCGCATCTCAGCTCGATGGAGCTCTGGAATGCCGTAGACGAAACGCTCCAGCAGATCGGGCCGGGGATGGTCGTGGCCGTACCACCGGGGGTAATCCGCTGGGTCGTGCAGGCGAAAGTCAGCGCTCAGGTCGATAATCACCGGGGCAATGTCGAGAAAACGGTCCATCCGTTCGCCCGAGGAGCCGTGTGGCAGCGCCAGAAACAGCACATCGCACGGCTGCAGATCATCGACCCGACTGAAGGTCAGGTCGGTTCGTTTGCGCAGGTTGGGATGAACCCCAACCACGCGCTTGCCGGCGCGGCGCTCGGATGTGACCTGCCCTACCTCTACGTCGGAGTGTGCCAGCAGCAGTCGGAGCAACTCGCCACCCGTATAACCCGAGCCGCCGGCGATGGATGCGGTTATTCGCCCCAATCTTCCTCTTCCTCCGGCGCGAGGGCAAGTGCCGGTGGACTCACACTCACGACCTCCAGCTCAACGCCACACTCCGGGCACTCGACGATTTCACCCTTTTCCGGCGCCGCGATAGACACGGTACCGGCGCATTCCGGGCACTCTGTTTCCATTTGGTTTCTCCTTATATAGGCATGGGGTTTGTGTGGACGAAGGGAGGAGACGACCCCCTCCCCAACCC
>DAINCT010000278.1:5404-5612 GCA_036732245.1 Chloroflexota bacterium
CGCAGTGGAGGGGCCCTGTAGTTCAACTATTGCGAGTTGCAGGAACCACTTCTCAATCCTAGACTTCGCATCCGATCTTTATAGGGCGCCCTTTCATGAGCGCGTCAGCAGGGCCACATTCGGAGGGGAATGCGCCTCCATCCACAGCAAAGAATCCCCCCGATCCCCCTCTACCGCGCTGCGCTATCCATTACCCACAAGTTGTCCA
>DAINCT010000279.1:0-5570 GCA_036732245.1 Chloroflexota bacterium
GCACGTACCCGAGTTCCCCTCCCTCGTGAATCGAGCCGGGTGTCGGGCAGCTCACGTGGCTGGGTATGCCACCGGGGGTCGAGAACTGGCGGAAGAGGTGGCGCATCCCTTCCGCGTCCTGGGAAACCTCGGGATAGATCTCGGAGTACGTTCCTTCCAGGTAGACGTTGGCGACCAGCGCAGGGCCGCCATGTCCGGGGCCCGCCAGATAGATCGCATTGAGATCACGCTCTTTGATGAGTCGGTTCATGTGCACGTAGATCAGGCTCAAGCCGGGTGACGTGCCCCAATGACCGAGCAGGCGGGGCTTGATATCCTCCGGTCGCAAGGGATTGCTCAGCAGAGGGTTGTTCTGTAAGTAGATCTGACCGATGGTCAGGTAATTCGCAGCCTGCCAGTAGCGGTGCATCCGGGACAACATGTCTTCGGAGAGCGGCCCTGCAATCGGCCCTGCGGGCGCCGACGGCTCCTTGTCATCAGCTTTGACGGCGCTCGAGATCTTAACGTCAAACGTGTACATGGGTGTCTCCCTGCGCTTGCAGAACATGAGTGGTGTGTCTGGCAATCATCAGATCTTCGTTGGTCTTCATCACGCGAATTATCACCGGACACTGGTCGCGAGAAATAATAGGTGCTGCCTCCAGGTTGCGTCTCCGTTCAAGCTCGATCCCCAGGAAACCGAGGCCGGCGCAGATACGCTCGCGGATCGGTGCGGCGTGCTCGCCGATTCCGCCCGTGAAGATGAACGTATCGAGGCCACCGAGGGCCGCGACCAGCGCACCAACGAACTTCGTGGCGCTGTAGCAGAAGAGGTCAACCGCCTCCGCGGCGCGCGGATCGTTCCCCTCTGCCGCGATCAGATCGTGCATGTCGGAACTGGTCTCCGAGACGCCCAGCAAACCGGACTGAGCGTTGAGCAGCGTGTCCACCCCTGCCGGGCTCATGTGATGAGATTCGATGAGAAAGAGCGGAATGATCGGGTCGAGGTCGCCGGGACGAGTCCCCATAACTAACCCGGCGGTCGGCGTGAAACCCATCGTCGTGTCGATCCCCACCCCATTGCGCACCGCGGCCATACTGGCGCCGTTGCCCAGATGGGCAATGACGATCCGTCCTCCGGCCGCCGTCGGATCGATCCGATGCAGCTCGCTCATGATGTATTCGTACGACAGCCCGTGGAAGCCGTAACGTAGGATTCCGAGCTCTTCACACCACCGCGGAAGTGCGTACATCTGGGCCACGCGCGGCATGTGCCGGTGAAAGGCCGTGTCGAAGCAGGCTACCTGGGGCCTTTCGGGAAACGCCGTGCCGGTGGACTCGATGGCGCTGATCGCCTGCGGCAGATGGTTGGGATCGATCGGCACCAGCTCACGCAGGGTCGACAGGAGATGGTCGGTCACCAACTGCGGCTCGCTATACGACTTGCCACCGTGTACCACCCGGTGTCCGACCGCCTTCACGCGGCCGGTATACCCTGCATCGTTCATCCAGGCGAGTAACGCGTGCAGTGCCGCGCCATGATCCGGCAAATCCTCCGTGCGATCGAGGACACTCGAACCCGAGGCATCCGCGATCAGTAGTCGGCTATCTAATTGACCGATTCGCTCCACCGTCACGGCAAGCACGGTCTGCTCGCCACCGTCCAGGTCATACAAGCCTGCCTTCAGGCTGGATGAGCCGGTATTGATGGTCAAGATATGCACCGTGAACCCCCTGTACGGAGAGGCTGTCTCTCTATTGAGAGTATGCGCCTCAATCCACGCGGTCGCTTCAAACGGCACTGCGGTGCGCACTGATATAACAAGAAACGAGCGCGGCCCTCGCAGGACACGCCCGTTTGTACGCTGCTTGAATCAGCTAGCTGCTCGAATCCGCGCCGTGCCTTTGGACGGGGCGCGTTCTCGAGCCGGTGCAACAAAGAGTTCGAAGAGCAGGGCGAGGAGCACCACGATGGCACCCAGGGTGAGGGCGATTGCGACATAGAGCGCCAGCGTGCCGACGAACCAGAAGGCCCAGGCCTGCAGCAACAGGGAGCGAAGCGTCTCACCGCGGAAGAGAGTCAAAGCAATGCCGTTGTCGACGTTGTACTGCGTGGGATTCGTCTTCTGTTCGGCGAGGGCTTTGCCGCTCCAGTAGTCGTACGTCTTGCCTTGGCCAATCTCCTTGAGGTGAACGGCGATGAAGTTCTGTGCCCACACCTTGGCTTGCTCACCGTTGGTCATCATCTGACCGGCATACTGCTTCATGTTGGCAGCATCAGCAGCCGGCAGCGCTGTGATCGACGGACTGGTGGCCACGGGGAACATGATCTGTTGTTCTTTGAGCTGACTCGTGACCTGGTCGTGTGTAAAGTTATGGGCCCAGAAGCCAACGCCTGCACAGAAGGCCAGGACCAACGTGCCGACGAGCTGCAGCGTGATGATTCTCCAACGAAGTTCGCGTGTCATGGTTTTGTTCCCTCTCTCACTATTTGCTGGTTGACGCTCGTATCATCGCGCAGTGGCGGTGAAAGTCGTATCCGTCAGAGACCTGATTTTCCCCCTCACGGCGCCTGAGGTGTTGACCGTCTCCTATAGAAGATCTGTTTGGCCGGTCCGTAACTTCCAGATCAGGTAGCGCTCGACTGCAGTTTTGAGCACGCGGGCCGACTTCCCTGGAAGGTATCGCGCTCCATGATGGAGCTGATTGGTTCCACGCGAGCTGAGGAGGAGGCCGGTCGACCGGCCATCGATGATTCGAAGATCCATCACGTAGGGCAGCGTGCGCTTGGCCGGCGTCCCACATTCGAGTGAAGCAGCCACGTTTTGGGCAGCTGCCTTCCCCATGCGAACCGACAGATAGCCGGTTCCGGGAGGATGGGCGCGACCGAGCGGTTTCGTTGGTTGCTGGAAGTACGAGGCAACACCCGCCGCGTAGATATCCGGCTGACTCGTGTGCTGGTATTGCGCCGTGACCGGGATCATGCCGGTCCCATCGGTCAACCCAGCGCTCTTCCAGATATCGACCGCGCCTGTAAATGGCGGCATGATCATTGCCGCCTGGGTTGCCACACTCTCGCCCCCGGAAATTTTCACCGCATGACGCTCGACTCGCTCGATTGATACTCCGACCCGCGTCTCGATATTGCGATCGGTCAGCATCCGGGTCAGATGCGACTGCGCGGCAGTCTGTCCGATACCGAGATGGCCAATGTATGGCTCTGCCGTGACGAACGTCAAGGGTGCTCGATCGCGCAGACCGCGACGACGTAGCTCCGCATCGAGTGAGAATGCCAGCTCATAGGCTCCGCTGATATAGCTCGCTCCCTGGGCGGCTCCAATTACAATAGGACCGGGATGCTCGAACAGGTGACGAATAGTGTTTCGCGCTTCCATCGCCGAGTCTTCACCGACTACCCAGCTTGCCAGCCGGAACTCGCCGGCCAGACCGGGGATGGTGGAAGTATCTGGTCGGCCGCCGGTCGCAATGATCAATCGGTCGTAGGGCAGTTCTCCTTCATCAGTTCGCACCACATGGTCATCCACCCTGACATCGCGCACATAGCCATGAAGATAGTCGATGTCTTTCGCGGCAAGTGCAGCGTCCAGCTGGAACGAGCTATGGACCAACGATTCGCCGAGAGCAGCTCGCACCAGGGAGGGAAGAAAGACGAAAAATGTATTGGGCGCCACAAGCGTGACGCGGTCATCGGGTCGAAGTGCAGCGCGCGCGGTATATGCAGCGGTTAAACCGGCAAACCCTCCGCCCGCGATGACGACGTGACGACCGGTTTTTGCATTTTGGCTGCTAGCCATGATCTGCCATCCCTTCTGCTATGGGTTCGGAGATGGACCCATCGCCGACGCCGAGTCATGACGATGTTCCCGGCATCCGCATGAGGTCTTCTGGCTCTACCGTACGGTCTAGGCGCAACGAGCGGTATCGGCTGAGCACCTTATATCCGAACCCGTCGAGGCTGAAGTGAGCGGCGGGCGTTTACTCCGGCGGGATAATGCCGAGTCGGATGGCATGGCGCACGAGATCCGTACGATCGTGCGCGTCCAGCTTTTCCATGATGTGCATGCGATGCGTCTGTACTGTTTTGATAGAGACGAAGAGTTGATCAGCTATTTCCTGGCTCGTCTTCCCTTCGGCCACCAATTGGAGCACCTCGCGCTCGCGCTCGGTTAGCAGGGCAAGCTCATCGCTGCCCTCCTCCACCAGCCGTTTGCGGTACACGTCGAGCATCATGCTGGCCATGGTGGGTGAGAAGTAGCTTTCTCCGCGGGCCGCCGCTTTCACCGCGGTCACGAGTTCCGTACCCGCCGACCGCTTCAAGACGCAGGCGGTAGCGCCCGCATTGACGATCTGCATCAAATATTGCTGGTTCTCGTGCATGGTGAGAATGACGACCCTGGTTCGGGGGAAACGCCGTCTGATCTGCCGGGTTGCCTCCGCCCCATTCATGTTCGGCATGGCGATGTCCATGACCACGACATCGGGCTGCAAGTCCTCAACCATTTCCAGGGCCTGGCGTCCGTCTTCGGCCTCACCCACCACCGTGATGCCGGGTTGCGCATCGAGCACCATGCGGATCCCTTCGCGCAGAATCGCGTGGTCGTCCGCCAGGAGTACCTTGGTGTCCATCATGATGTGGATGCGCCTCCTTCGCCGGCGGTTGGCGGTGTCATGGTGACTCCTTGATCGGAGAGTAACGGCACGGACACCGTGACACGTGTTCCCTCTTCCGGCATGGTAACAATATCCAACGTCGCTCCGAGCAGATCGGCCCGTTCCTGCATGCCGTATAAACCCAGCCCTCCGTGTTTGGTGGGGCCGGAGAGCAACTGCCGATCGAATCCCTTACCGTTATCTGCAATCGTCAAGATGGCTCGTGAGTCCGGAAACGCCAGGGTGAGACGAGCGCTCGCTGCCTGCGCGTACTTGCCACTGTTTGCCAGCGCTTCCTGGGCGATACGAAAGAGTGCCAACTCAACGTCCGACGATAGTGGCTCTCGGGGCGATTCGATTTCGGCGTCGACGTGCACCCCAAAGGTGACCTCGTAGTCATCTATATACCAATGGAGCGCTGCCACCAGACCAAAATCGTCCAGGATAGTCGGTCGCAAGTCGTGTGACAGTGCTCGCACGTTATCCAGCGTTCGCTTCGTCAGATCGCGGATGCGGTCGAGACCTCCGCGGAGTTGAGCGCCGTCGGTCGGCAGGAAAGGCTCGAGGAGGTCGACGTTAATGAGAAGCGTCGACAACGACTGTGCCGTGTCGTCGTGTAATTCCCGGGCCAGGCGCTTGCGCTCCTCCTCCTGAGCTCCGAGCACGCGGGTGGTTAATTCCTTGCTATACCGCTCGATCTCGCGAGTCCGCTCGGCGACCTTTGCTTCCAGTTCCTCCGACCAGGCCTGCAATTGGTCGCGGGACGTGCTCGTTTCCTCGTACAGACGGGCATTCTCGATCGCAACGGCAGCATGGTTAGCCAACAGGATCAGCAGATCTTGATCGTCCTGGCTGAACGCCTCTGCACCAAGCTTGTTGGTGAGGTAGAGATCACCCACAGGCTTTCCCTGGAACACGAT
>DAINCT010000280.1:0-5567 GCA_036732245.1 Chloroflexota bacterium
TTGCGACGTGAGGGGTTCCATGGCGCGAAGAGAGTCTGCGAGTCGGGGGAATGTGGCGCATGTGCCGTCATAGTCGGTGGACTGGCTGTCGACAGTTGCATCATGCTGGCTGCCCAGGCCGGTGGCCAGGCGGTAACGACCGTCGAAGGAATTGAAGCCGAGGCGCAACTTCACCCGGTGCAGCAAGCGTTCTCGACGAATGGTGCGGTGCAGTGTGGTTTTTGTATCCCCGGCATGGTGGTGACTGCCGCCAACTACCTGAGCGAGCACCCTGACCCGACTCTGGAAGAGGTTCGGCACGTCTTCGTGGGAAACCTCTGTCGCTGTACCGGGTATAAGAAACCGGTGGAAGCGGTTTTAAACGCCGCCCGGGAAATGCGGGGAACCGATGAAAACTGAGTTCTCGATAGTTGGACACCGCGCGCCCAGAGTGGATGCCGTCAAGCTCTCGACTGGCCGCGGCACGTACACGGACGACGTTCATATTCGCGGTCTCCTCCACATCAAACTAGCCAAGAGTCCACACGCTCACGCGCGTATCCTCCGGATCGACACCACGCGGGCCCGCAACCTGTCCGGAGTCCACGATGTCATCACCTATGAAGACGTTCCCCGGATTCCGTACACCAGCGCGGGACAATCCTGGCCGGAGCCTTCACCCTACGACATGTACATTCTCGACCAGAAGGTGCGGTTCGTCGGAGACGCGGTGGCCGCCGTCGCGGCCGAAACTCCCCGCATCGCGAGCGAGGCGGCCAGGCTGGTCGAGGTCGAGTACGAGATTCTGCCGGCGGTGCTCGACATGCACGACGCGATGACACCCGGTGCTCCCATCATTCACGACGAGGCGGAAAGCTACGGCATTTATGACGCCTCCAGCAATATCGCGGCACATATCGACGTCGAAATGGGCGACGTGGAACGCGGATTTGCGGACGCCGATATCGTGCTCGAGAACGAGTTTTTCGTCCAGTACCAACAGCACACGTGCCTTGAACCGCACGTCACGATTTGCTTCTTCGATGAGGACTCGAGGCTCGTCGTGCGCACCAGCACCCAGATTCCGTACCACTGCCGGCGGATGCTGGCATTCGCGCTTGGCATCCCGGTGCGCAACGTCCATGTGATCAAGCCGCGCGTAGGCGGGGGATTTGGAAATAAGCAAGAAGTGGTCACTGAACCGCTTGCCGCCGTGCTCGCCATGCGGACCCGGAGGCCGGTCAAGCTGGAATACAACCGGACCGAAGAGTTCACCATCGCCCGGATGCGTCATCCGCAGCATCTGACGCTGCGTACCGGTTTACGCCGCGACGGATCCGTGACGGCGAATTCGATTCACGTGCTGACAAACACCGGCCCGTATGGGACGCACGCTCTGACGGTGACCGGCAATACAGGGACCAAGCCGTTGCCGCTCTATCGCACGAATAACATGAAGTTCTTCGCCGACATCGTCTATACCAATCTCCCGATCGCGGGTGCGTTTCGTGGATACGGCGCGCCGCAGGGCTTCTTCGCGATGGAGGTCCAGATGGATGAAGCTGCCGAGGCGGTCGGCATGGATCCGGTTGAGTTCCGCAAGTTGAACCACATTCGCGTGGGCGACACCGACCTGATGAGCGCCGCGGCGGGCGAGGGCAGCGGTAAAAAACCGCGGGTTATGCATTCGTGTGGACTGCCGGAGTGCCTTGAAAAGGGGGCGGAGGCGATCGGGTGGTCAGAAAAGCGCGGCCGTCCGGGAGATGGAGTGCGCCGTCGCGGCGTGGGCATGTGCATTCTGATGCAAGGCAGTGGAGTCGCGGGCGACGAACTGGCCGCCGCGTCGCTCAAGATGAATGAGGATGCCTCCTTCAATCTCCACGTCGGCTCGGCCGATATCGGCACGGGCAGCGACACGACGCTCTGCCAGGTTGCGGCGGAAGTGCTGGGCGTGCCGCTCGAGAACATCATCATCCGGTCGGGCGATACCGACGATATCTCGTTCGATTACGGGGCCTACGCCAGTAGTACTGCTTATATCACCGGTACGTGCGTCCTGAAAGCCGCCGAAGACGCACGACAACAGATCGTGGCGGCGGCGGGGCGCATGATGGACGAGGATCCCGAAGGATTGCTGGTGCACGACAGCCGGGTTTCCGCCCTCAACGGAAAGACCGTCACCCTGCAAGAGGTCGCGTTGGAATGTCTTTACGGCGAGCACAAAACACTGGTCATGGGCCGGGGCTCGCATGCCACCAAGGAAAGTCCGCCGCCGTTCGTGGCAATGTATGCCGAGGTCGAGGTCGACATCGAGACCGGTATAGTTCACCCGGTTCATATCGTGGCCGCGGTCGACGTGGGGAAAGCGCTTAATCCCGACATTTGTGAAGGCCAGGTCGAAGGTGCTATCGCGCAGGGTCTGGGATACGCTCTCACCGAAGAGATCAAGATCGGACCCGAAGGACAGGTGCTCAACCCCACCTTTATGGACTACAAAATCTTTTGCTCCGACGATATGCCTAAACTAACGACCATCCTGGTGGAAGCCGAGGAACCGACCGGTCCGTTTGGCGCGAAGAGCGTGGCCGAAATTGCGATCAACGGCCCGGCGCCTGCTATTTCAAATGCGATCTACGATGCCATTGGCGTGAGACTTCATTCCCTGCCGATGACGCCCGAAAAGGTGCTCGCGGCATTGGACGCACGAGGAGAAAGCGTGTGAGGATCGAAACATCGCGACCCCCCACCGTTGATTGGGGCCGGCGGGCTCAGCCGGTCACCAGCATTCTGGAGACGGCAGGGTACACGCCCCTGGTCGAGTTGTGCCGTGTGACCCAGGGAACAGCCGCTCGGATTTTTGCAAAGCTCGAATATTTTGGCCCAAGCGGCAGCGTGAAGGATCGCATCCTCCCGTTCCTGGTGGCCCAGGCCGAGCAACGCGGCGATCTGAAGCAGGGTATGACGATCATCGAGGCGACTACCGGAAATACCGGCATCGCGACGGCCATGACGGCGGCCGCAAAAGGGTACCCGGCCATCATCGTGATGCCCGAGGGCATGAGTGACGAGCGCAAAAAAACGATTCTCGCCTACGGTGCACGTTTGGTTCTCACCCCGGGCGGCGAAAGTGACGTGGACCTGGTCATGGACAAGGTAGCCGAGCTCAAAGCCGAGTCACCGCAGAGCTATTGGGAGGTCTCGCAATTCTCCAACCCGGATAACATCACCGCGCACTACGCCACTACTGGGCCGGAGATCTGGGAACAGACTGCCGGCCAGGTGGACGCCTTCATCGATGCGCAGGGCACCGGTGGCACGTTGACTGGCGTGGCACACTATCTCAAGGAACGCAATCCGGATATCCAGGTATTCGCCATCGAACCGGAAGAGTGTCCTATCCTGGCCGGAGGCGGTTGGGGGCCCCATCGGATCGAAGGAATCGGCGACGGATTCATCCCGGACAACCTGCACCTCGACGTGCTGGACGCGGTGGTCGAGGTCAGTTCGGAGGAGGCGATCGCTATGACTCGGCGGCTCGCGCGCGAAGAAGGGATCTTCTGCGGAATCTCGTCGGGCTGCAACGTTGCCGGTGCTCTCAAGGCCGCTCGGGCGCGACCCGAACTACAACAAATCGCCACTATTATCTGCGACAACGGACTGCGCTACCTGTCGACCGAACTCTGTGGAGCGTCGGCGGCATTCGAGGTGCCGGACCGCGAACACCCGACGAGTGCCCGCGACGACGAGAAACTCCGGCAACGTCCGCTCGCCGTCATTCGCTGAGGGTCGGTTTCGGTCCGACCGTTACCCGCTGGAACGGTTCGCATTGAGAGGAGAACTGGGTGATAACGACCCTTCGAGGGAAGGACTACCTGACCACGCAAGAGTGGACGACCGAAGAAATCAATACGATCGTCGACGTTTCGCACGATCTCAAGCGCAGCTTCGCGCTCGGCTCGCCCACGCGTCTCCTGGCTGACAAGACACTGTTCATGATCTTCTTCGACAAGTCGACACGCACGCGGAATGCGTTCGAAGCAGGCATGACACAGCTCGGCGGCCACGCGCACGACCTGACTCCCGACGTCATGCAAATTTCACACGGGGAGAGTCCGAAGGACACCGGGATCATTCTCTCCCGGTACGGACACGGTCTGGCAATCCGCCATGATCTCGAGCCGGGAGCGGGGGACAGCTACATGCGCGAGGTCGCTCGGCATGCCGACGTCCCGGTTATCAATCTCCAATCGGACGTCGATCATCCGACTCAGACCATCGCCGACCTCATGACGATCAGGGAAAAATATCCGGAGGGACTTCGAGGATTGACGATCGCCGTATCCTGGGCCTACGCTCCCAGTTATGCGAAACCGATGTCTGTCCCGCAGGGCTTGATCTGGTTGCTGACGCGCTTCGGTATGAACGTGCGGCTGGCCCATCCGCCTGAATACACACTCATGAGCCACATCGTGGCTGATGCCAGGAGCAACGCAAGGGAATCAGGCGGAAGTTTCGAGATCGTAAACGACATGGACGCGGCCTTCGAAGGCGCCGATATCGTCTATCCGAAGAGCTGGGGGATCGAGGAGCTTTTCTCGCGCCCTGAGGAGGCGCTCGCCATCTCGGCCCGCTACCGCGACTGGATCTGCGACGAACGCCGCATGGGTCTGACGAATCCGCGTTCGATTTATATGCACTGCTTGCCGGCCGACCGCGGCTACGAAGTGACCGACGAGGTAATCGACGGGCCGCATTCTGTGATATACGACGAAGCCGAAAACCGACTGCATACGGCCAAGGCGATCATGGCACTCACCATGGGCGGCAAGGGCGGCCCGGCTGAACATGCGTAGGCGATGGGTTGCGGTCGCCCGTGGCGACGAAGAGCCTGAGCTCGTCCTCAAAGGAGGACAGGTGCTCTCTGTCTTCACCGGGGAATTGTTCCAGGCCGATGTCGCCATCGTGGACGGCTACGTCGTCGGAGTCGGAACATACGACGGTGACAATGCGCTCGACGTTAGCGGTCGCTTCCTGATACCGGGATACATCGATGGCCACTGTCACGTAGAAAGCTCGAAGCTCACGGTCGACGAATTTGCCCGGGCCATATTGCCCACCGGAACCACGTCGGTGGTTGTGGACCCGCATGAACTCGCCAATGTGCTGGGAACGCTTGGCGTCGAATACCTGCTGGAATCGAGCAAAGGTCTGCCGCTCGGCGTATATGTGATGATGCCGTCGTGCATCCCCGCCAGCCAGTTCGAGTCACCCGCATTTCCGCTCGAGGCGTGCGACTTCGCCGAGTTACTGGACCGTCCACGGGTTATCGGTATCGCCGAAATGATGAACTACCCCGCCGCCATCGCCGCACAACCCGACGTGATGAACAAAATGGCAATGACGCATTACTCGCATATCGATGGCCATGCTCCGGGCGTGTCCGGACGTGATCTCAACGCCTACATCGTGTCGGGGCCGAAAAGCGATCACGAGTGCACCACCGTAGCGGAAGCGCTCGAAAAGCGGCGCCTGGGGATGTGGATCATGATCCGCGAGGCCTCGATGATTCGCAACCTGGTGGATCTCCT
>DAINCT010000281.1:0-5559 GCA_036732245.1 Chloroflexota bacterium
GCGGGGACATGGTGCCTTCTGAGCGGACCATCACCGTTGCCGTGGGACACGGCAAGAAGGCCGCGCGCCACATCGACGCCTATCTCCGTGACGCCTCCTACGACGCGGCGCCCAAGCACGAGGTTGTTACCTTTGGCATGCTCAACCCCTGGTACTATACCGATGCCGACCAGACAGTACAGCCGGCACTCGATGTCATCCGGCGGCAGAGCACCTTCGAGGAGGTGTTCAGCGGCCTGGACGAGACCAACGCTCTATTCGAAGCTCGCCGCTGCATGTCGTGCGGCAACTGCTTCGAATGCGACAACTGCTTTGGGATTTGCCCGGATAACGCCATTGTGAAGTTGGGCCCGGGCCGACGCTTCGAGGTCAATCTCGACTTCTGCAAAGGATGTTCGATGTGTGCCACCGAGTGCCCATGCGGCGCCATCCAGATGGTCCCGGAAGCGATCTGAGATGTCGGAGTCTCTGAGTAAGCCGCGCGAAGCGGCTGGTTATAAGGAAGGGGTCATACTCGATCGAGCCGGACTGGATAATCTGCTCCAGGCATTGCAGGGTCTGGGATATCAGGTCATGGGGCCTACCATGCGCGACGGTGCGATCGTCTACGACCGCGTCGAGACGATCGCCGACCTGCCTGCGGGCTGGACCGACGAGCAAGATGGCGGCGCCTACCGATTAAAGAGACGGGATGACGAGGCGCTGTTTGGGTATGCTGTGGGTCCCCAATCATGGAAGAAGTACCTGTTCCCGCCGGTTCTGCCCCTGTGGAAAGCGTGGCGCGACGGCGACGCGGTCGAAATTGTGGAAGAAGATGCTTCCCTCCCGCCGCTTGCATTTCTGGGTGTACGATCGTGTGAACTGCACGCCATCGCCATTCAGGACAAAGTCTTCATGGGGGGGAAACACATCGATCCGGTATATGCCGCCCGTCGCGAAACCGCGTTCTTGATCGCGGTTAACTGCGGCTCGCCGGCCGGAACCTGCTTCTGCGTTTCGATGAATACCGGCCCCCGGGCCGATCGCGGATTCGATCTCGCGCTGACGGAAGTTCTCGATTCCGACTCACACTACTTTGTAGTCGAGATGGGTTCGGAGCGCGGCGCACAGGTGCTGAGCCTGGTACCCAGTCGGCCGGCGCGACACGACGAAGTGTCGGCGGCCGACCAGGTGGTCGCAGTTGCCGCGGAGCACATGGGCCGGCGCATGAATACAGACGGCATTAAACAGCTCCTGTATCGGAATTACGAACATCCGAGATGGGACGATGTCGCCTCCCGCTGCCTCTCGTGCTCCAACTGCACCATGGTGTGTCCAACGTGCTTCTGCTCTACCGTGGAGGATACGACGGATCTCACCGGTCACGAGGCCGAACGCGTGCGCCTCTGGGATTCCTGTTTTACCACGGATTTCTCGTACATCCACGGTGGTAGTGTGCGTACGTCTCCAAAGTCGCGCTACCGGCAGTGGATGACGCACAAGCTGGCAACCTGGTACGACCAATTCGACACATCCGGCTGCGTGGGATGCGGCCGGTGCGTGACCTGGTGTCCGGTTGGCATCGATATTACCGAAGAAGTCGCGGCGATCCGCATCACCGACGACGCTGCATCCATTGAGAGCAAAGGTGGAACCCATGGAAACGCTTGAACGCGTGCTGGCCGAACACCCGTTTCTTCTGGACCTGCCGAGCAGGTACCTTGGCCTCCTGGTCGGGTGTGCCTCGCAGGTGCGCTGGAATCCCGGTGACTTTGCTTTTCGCCTGGGAGAACCGGCAAATACCTTCTACCTGATTCGGCATGGCCATGTGGCGCTGGAGTTCTATACCTCCGAGCGCGGGCCCATCACCATCCAAACCGTGGGTGAGGGTGAGGCACTTGGCTGGTCCTGGCTCGTACCCCCGTACGTGTGGCATCTCGACGGCCGGATCATCAGTACCACCCTCGCGTTCTCGTTCGACGCTGCCTGCCTACGCGGAAAGTGCGAAGAGGATCATGACCTGGGCTACGAGCTCTATAAGCGCTTCGCGCCGATCATAGCCCAGCGTCTACAGGCGACGCGATTGCAGGTGTTGGATGTCCATCGGGTACATGCCTGACTCACCTTCCTTATCAACTCTCCGGCCTCAGCCCATGTTGCCGGAGCTCTGGCGTATCGAGTCGCGTCGCCGCGACACGTACGACACCTTCACCGTCGATCTCAGGCGCTCGGACGATTCCGAGCCATTTGACTACCTGCCCGGCCAGTTCAACATGATGTACGTGTTTGGCGTGGGCGAGGTGCCGATTTCCATCAGCGGCGACGCCGTGATGACAGATGTGGTCACCCACACCGTGCGGGCGGTAGGTGCGGTGACCCGTGCCATGTCGGAGCTGAAGCCCGGCCAGGTGATCGGTGTGCGCGGCCCGTTCGGGACGCCCTGGCCGGTGGAGGAAGCCCGAGGAAAGGACGTGGTGATAGCGGCCGGTGGTATCGGTTTGGCACCGCTTCGTCCTGCCATTTACCATCTCCTCGCCCATCGGCAGCAGTACGGCCGTATCGCGCTGCTCTATGGTGCTCGTACTCCTCGTGACATGCTGTACGTCTCGGAGCTGGAGGAGTGGCGGGCGCGATTCGACCTGGACGTGGCCGTGACGGTCGATTCGGCTCAAGGCGACTGGCGGGGCAACGTGGGCGTGGTGACGACCCTGATCCCGCCTGCACGATTCGATGTGGGGAACGCGGTCGCCATGATCTGCGGTCCAGAGATCATGATGCGCTTCGTGGTGCTCGAACTGGAGAACCGCGGACTGGATCGGGAAGGCATATATATCTCGATGGAACGCAACATGAAGTGCGCTGTGGGCTACTGCGGCCACTGCCAGTTTGGCCCCACGTTCATTTGCAAGGATGGAGCCGTGTTTCCCTATAGCCGTCTAGCATGGTTGCTGGGAAAGCGAGAGGTCTGAGATGGTCGCCACACACAAACCGACCCTGGCGGTATGGAAGTTCGCCTCGTGCGACGGATGCCAGCTGAGCCTGCTCGACTGCGAGGACGAACTACTCACCGTGGCCGGGGCGCTGCAGATCGCCAACTTTCCAGAAGCGTCAAGTGCGGTCGTGAGCGGCCCATACGATATTTCGTTGGTCGAGGGCTCCATCACTACCTCGCACGACGCCGAGCGCATTCAGCAGGTGCGGCGAGCCTCGAAGCTTCTCATCACCATTGGGGCGTGTGCCACAGCCGGAGGGATCCAGGCGCTTCGTAACTTCAAGGACGTTCGAGACTTTGTGACGGCGGTGTACGCACAGCCTGAGTACATCAGTACGCTTGCCACGTCCACGCCCATCGCGTCGCATGTGAAAGTCGACTTTGAGCTGCGCGGTTGTCCGGTGAACAAGTATCAATTGCTCGAAGTCATCAATGCGCACCTTCATGGCCGCAAGCCAAACGTTTCCCCCCACAGTGTCTGCGTGGAGTGCAAGCGGCGCGGCCTCACCTGTGTGATGGTGGCGCACGGCACTCCGTGCTTGGGACCAGTGACCCACGCCGGCTGTGGTGCTTTGTGTCCGGCCTATAACCGCGGCTGCTACGGCTGCTTCGGTCCGAAAGAAACGCCGAACACGGCGTCGCTCGTGACCCAGTTCGGCCATCTCGGCGTCAAAGACGTCGCCGTCATGCGTGCCTTCCGCACCTACAACGCCCTCGCGGAACCGTTCCACATGGAGAGTGAAGCTCATGACAACGAAGACCATTAAAGTCGACTTCCTGGCGCGGGTCGAGGGCGAAGGCGCCTTGCACGTCAAGATCAAGGATGGCGCGGTAATCGACGCTCACTTGACGATCTTCGAACCGCCTCGTTTCTTCGAGGCCCTGCTCCGAGGGAGAGGATTTACGGAAGCGCCGGATATCACGGCACGCATCTGCGGGATCTGTCCCGTGGCGTACCAGATGAGCTCGGTACATGCGATGGAACGGGCCTGTGGAGTGGCCGTTGGCGGTCAACTACGAGAGCTGCGCCGACTGCTGTATTGCGGAGAATGGATCGAGAGCCATGCGTTGCACATCTATATGCTGCATGCTCCGGACTTTCTCGGCTACCCCGACTCCATCCGCCTGGCCCAGGATTATCCAGACATTGTGAAGCGCGGTCTGCAGCTCAAAAAGGTGGGGAACGCGATCATGACGCTGCTGGGTGGACGGGAGATCCATCCGGTAAATGTGCGTGTGGGCGGCTTCTACAAGGCGCCGACGCAATCGGAGCTGGAATCTCTGGTGGAGCGCCTGAAGTGGGCGCGCTCGGCCGCGGTCGACACGGCGAACTGGGTGGCAACGCTACCTTTCCCGCCATTCGAGCTGGAGTACGAGTTCGTCGCCCTGCACCACCCAGACGAGTACGCCCTCAATGAAGGGCGCGTCATCTCGAGCGGCGGCCTCGATATCTCCGTCGACGAGTATGAGCGCTTCTTCCGGGAGGAACACGTGGAGCGATCCACGGCCCTGCACTCGGCACTCGCCGGCAAGGGACGGTATCTGGTTGGGCCAATTGCTCGGTACAACTTGAACTTCGACCAGTTATCGCGGCTCGCCCAGGAAACAGCGCGTGAAGCGGGACTCGGGCGCACCTGCCGCAATCCCTTCCAGAGCATCATCGTGCGCGCCGTGGAAACGGTGTACGCGTGTGATGAGGCGCTGCGCATTATCGAGCAGTATGAGATGCCGGACCAGCCTTTCGTGGCAGTACCTGCACGCGCTGGTGTGGGCCGTGCGGCGACCGAGGCGCCGCGTGGAATGTTGTACCACCGCTACACCATTGACGACGGTGGAAATATTGTCGATGCGACCATCATCCCCCCGACCTCGCAGAATCTCAAGACGATCGAACACGACCTGCGGCAGGTGGTCACCGAGAACATCGAGCTACCCAAGGACGAACTCACCGCACTTTGCGAACTGACCGTGCGCAATTACGATCCCTGTATCTCCTGCTCGACCCACTTTCTCCGACTCGAGCTGGAATACGAGTGAGTGACAATCGCCAACGGTCGACGTCGGACGGCTCACGCTCGACTGACGCGACGCCTCGAATTCTGGTGGTCGGAATCGGAAACGACGATCGCGGCGACGACGCGATCGGACTCGCAATTGCCCGACGAGTTCGTGACCTTTGTCTGGACGGCGTGGGCGTGGAGGAGCTGAGCGGAGATCCGTTGGCGCTCCTGGAGCGCTGGGACCGTGCTGACACGGCGATTGTGATTGATGCAGTTTCGAGCGGATCGATACCAGGAACCGTGATGCGCTTTGACGCCCTGGCAGACGACGTGCCGGCCATCTTTGGGTCACACGTGTCTTCCCATGGCATCGGCCTCGGTGAGGTAGTGGCGCTGGCGCGCGCGCTCGAGCGTCTGCCCGCCAGGCTCATTGTCTATGGAGTCGAGGGCGGCGGCTTCGACCTGGGAGCCCCGCTAAGTCCCAATTTGGCAAGCGTCATTGAGATAACAGCCCGGCGCATCGCGGAGGAGGCCAGTCGAAAGGGCTGACCGCGCCCCCCCATGCGGTCAGCCCCAGATTGCTTACGT
>DAINCT010000282.1:0-5551 GCA_036732245.1 Chloroflexota bacterium
GGCACGGCCTCACCACTACATGTTGTAGTTCGAGCAATTAGTTGGAACAAGTGTCCGCGCCGCAGCGCAGTGGCCCGCCGCCTCGTGTCCTAAGGCGAGATGATGCCCAATCCGAACATCCAGGCGGCAGCATCCACTCCCTTCGGTCGGGCTTCGCGGTGCTGCCCTACGACCCCAATTTTTTTAGCTTGATGCATGTGCGGCGACTGCGCGACAGCCTCCCTACAGCTCGCGCCACCAGTTCTGTCCGACGAGATCGTGGCCGAAGCTGTGATGTTTCTCCTCTTCGACGAGCTGGAAGCCGGCTCGCTGGTAGATGCGCCGCGCATCCTCCAGCACGTCGTTGGTCCAGAGCATGATCTCTCGGTAGCCGGACCGCCGTGCGAAGCGCAGGCACTCCTCGACCAGGCGCGAGCCGATCCCCATCCCCCGCACACTCGGATCGACCAGCAGGAGACGGAGCTGCGCCGTCTTCTCGTCCCGCTTCACGCAGAACACGCACCCCACCCGTTCACCATTCGCCTCGGCAATCCAGGAGTTCTCACGCTGAGGGTCTCGGTGGTCCACATAGTCGGCCACGATCCGCGCCACCAGCGCCTCAAAACTCTCATCCCAGCCGTACTCCTCGGCGTAGAGGACGCCATGGCGATGGATTATCCAGCCATAATCTCCCGGCTCCGGCGGCCGCAGTACGAACGCGTTGGGCCGGGGAGCATCCTCCAGGATCTCCCGAATTGTCCCCATCGCTCCCAGGAGCCGCCGCTGATTCTCTGCGCCCAGGCGCGACAGCAGCTTCTGGTTCTCCTCCGCCGAGCGGGAATTGAGCATCGCGAACACCTCGCGGCCTCGCTCGGTCAGACCGATGACCTGCCGCCGCCCATCCACGACCGACCGCTCCCTGGTAACGAGCCCGTCCGTTTCGAAGCGGGCGAGGATGCGGCTCAGGTAACCGGGATCAATGTCCAGAGTGCGCCGGAGATCTACGACCTCCATGGTGTGTCGTTGGGCCAGCTCGAAGATGACGCGCGCCTCGGTGAGGGAGTACGGGGTATCCAGGAGTCCCTCGCGCAGGACGCCGATCACGTTGGTGTAAAAGCGGGTGAAGGCCCGAAGAGTGGTCACAGGGTCGTCTGTCTTCTCGACGGTTTCAGCGGCTACCATTGCTCACCTCAAGAAACTCTTTGCTTCAGTCAATGATATACCAACTGGTACCATGCTCTACGCGTGATGACGCTCGACGACATGAAACACGACGACCTGCTGGCCGCTGTTGTCGCCGCGCTGTCGTCGGAACACACCGAAGCGATCGTCCTGGCCGGTAGCACCGTGCGGGGGGATGCGACCCCGTACAGTGACCTCGATCTGGCGCACATCGTCAAGGGCGGATATACCGGCCCCGAAAAGACGTTTCACTATCGGGCCGGACGGCTGGTGAGTGTGAGCGCACGCACCTTCGAATGGTGGCGGAGAGCTAAACGTTTCGTCTCATCGAAAACGTCATGTCGCCGGATCGCCGCGACCTGGCGGCCCGCACTGCCCAAGTGGTCGACGAAGCCTTTCGTTTACTCGATTCCTGACTCGCTCATTTGAATTCGGTGCGCCGCCCATATAGGTCGCGCAGAACACCGATCTCTGCGCCGTGGTGGATCGCCTCGGTGGCCACATTAGAGACGACTCGCCAGCGGGGTGTCGGCTCCGGCCACCAGGGAATACGGACAGGCCGCTCGAGTGCCGCGTCGTCCTCAGCAGCGAGCACCGATATAAATCTTCCGGCGTGGTCTTCCCACACGCTGACACCCTCGGCGGCGGTGGAGGGAACCTCGAGCCAGTTGTCGGCGAGCTCGCCGTCACTCCAGAGAAAGACGTGGTGGCCGCCGATGACGTCGACCAGGTGCATGAGCCGCCAGGCGATGGTGGTGAAGGGTGAGGGAGACTGCTCCTCCCGGGCGTTATCAAAGACCCAGTCGCCCCGACCCTCCGGCTTTGGACTAATCGCCGTCTCCCGGCGGCGCACGGTCCAACAGCCGGGTACCGGCTCCCACAGATACTCGTCGTTGGTGATACCGACAAGTCGCTCGCACAGCCGCCGATTGGCACGCTCGACCTGCAGGGAAAGCCATGCCTGGTGAAGTGAGTGGGAACGAATCTACGGCATTCTACGGTCTGACCGGATGGGGAATTTGACGGTCGAACCTGGGAATTATCGCGGCAGGAGGACCCGCCGCACCGCGCGGGACCACTCCCACCGGAGGCGACCCTGGGAGATGGCTACGCCGGCGATGACGACCACGGCGCCGACCGGCTCGTACCAGGTGAGCGGCTCGCCGAGAATAATGACGCCGGCGGCCGTGGAAAACAGGGGTATGAGGTACGCGACAGTTGAAGCAGCCGTTGCTCCGGCATCACGGACCAGGCCGTAGTTGAGGATGTAGGCGAGGCCGGTGCCCAGCACGCCCAGGGCCAGCATGCTGCCGACGACCTTGAACGGGAGGGTGTGCGGTATGGTGGTGACGAACGGGGTGATCAATGCCAGTTGGACGGTGCCGCAGATGAGCTGTCCGGCGGCCAGCGAAATCGTCGAGTACCCCTGCCCCGTCAAATAGCGCCGCATATAAGGGAAACCAATGCCGTAGCAGAAAGCGGCGCCTAGACAGGCCAGGTTTCCAATAAAGGCCGAGCCACCCAGGCCATGCCATGCTCCCATGACCACCAGCACTCCCACGAACCCGATTACGAGCCCGACGATCCTTTGTCGCGATGGCCGCTCCGTAGCGAGCATCAGGATGGAGAACGGGAGGGCAAAGAGCGTCGCAGTTGAATTCCAGATGCCTGCCAGGACCGATGTGGTGTGCGTCTCACCGTAGGCATAAAGCGAGAACGGCAGAGAGTTGAAGAGAACGGCACTGACGGCGAGATGGAACCAGATTCGACGCTCCTTCGGTAATCCTTCATGCCGAACGGCCAAAATGAGCAGGAGCGTGAGCGTCCCCAGGACCAGGCGTCCCAGGGCCACCTGGAGGGGAGGCAGAGCCTCGTCACCGACCTTGATGAAGAGGAAGCTCAAACCCCAGATCGCCGCGAGCAGGATGAGCCGCGCCTGCCACGGCAGCGCCCTTCGGGCGCCTTGGGACGTGACGGCGACACTCATAAGCGCAGTGCGGTCGTCGCCGGGATGACGTGCCCCATCACGCGCTTCTCATGCCGAGTAGGACGCCTTCCAACTGCAGCAGGCGCTCTTTGAGCTCCAGGCCGCCTCCGTAACCGGTGAGCGTTCGGTTGCTGCCGATGACGCGGTGGCACGGGACGATGATCGGAACCGGATTGTCGTGGTTCGCCATACCCACTGCTCGAACGGCACGGGGTCGTCCGATCGCACGCGCGATGTCGCCATAGCTGCGGACCTCGCCGTAGGGAATCGCCTGCAGGGCCTGCCAGACTTCGAGTTGGAACGGTGTGCCGCGTAGATCGAGCGGGACGGAAAACCGCTGCAGGAAACCCTCGAAGTAGGCAGTCAATTGGGCCGAAAGGTCGTCCATGACCGACTGCTCCTGGATCACACGCGACTTCGGCGCGCGTACACGGACCCACGACTCGATTCCATCCGTGGAGTCCGAAGGAAACGTAAGGCAGGCCAGGCCACGCGCGGTGAAGACCGCGCCGAAGGGCCCAAGTGGCGTGGCAGCCTGACCCAGGACGATCGTGTCCGGAGCGAGTGTGGCGCGAGTGGGCATCGTCTCGATCGAGTTCATCATGAGCATTCTCCTGTCTGTACTTTGAGATTGATAGAAGGTGGACGCGTGAACCGCTCAGGATCCGTCACCGGAAGGGTGATAGGCATCTTGACTATCCCGCGTGCGATAGGGTTTCAGTCTGAGCCGACAGGCTCTCCCAGAGGTAGAGCACGGCATAGGCCCGCCACGGTCGCCAGCGTTCGGCGTACGCCTCAAGGTGCCGTGGGCGGGGGTCGAGGCCCAACCCCTCGGCAGCACGGCGCACGCCCAGGTCTGTCGGCAGGAAGGCATCCGGATCGCCGAGCGCCCGCATGGCCACGTACGAGGCGGTCCATCGACCGATGCCGGGCAAGGCGAGGAGCTGTGTCTCGATCTCCTCCCGGTCGGCGCCACGGTCAAGTATGATGTCGCCACCCGCGACGGCCGCGGCCAGTCCGCGCAGGGTTTCCGCGCGAGCGCGTGTGATGCCGAGCATGCTCAGGTCCGCTTCGGCCATCGCCTCAGGTTGGGGAAAGAGATGAGTGAGATCCAGTTCCGGCTCAGGTAAAGGTTCACCGAGGGCCGCGACCAGGCGGCCGGCGAGCGTGCGCGCGGCTGTGACCGAGACCTGCTGACCGAGCACGGCGCGGACGGCGATCTCCCAGCCATCCACCGCTCCGGGCACTCTCAGACCGGGTTGGGCGGCCACGATAGGGGCGAGGATGGGGTCGGCACTGAGGACATCTGAAACCGCAGACGGATCCACGTCGAGATCGAACAGTCCCCGACAGCGTTGCACGACGAGCGCGAGATCGCGCAGATCATCGAGTCGTAGGCGGAGCAGGACGATGCCCTTGCCCGCAACCGGCTCCAGCTCGATTGTGCCGGCCGAGCGGCCCAGTGCGACCGTGCGACGGTACCGTCCATCGATCACCGCTTCGACTCCAGGCACGGCGCGCCGGCCGAGATACGCCAGCAGCGAAGCGGCATCCAGCGGCAGTCGATGCGACAGACGCAACGTTATCTCACCCCTACCTGCCAGGCCTGGTTCTGTCTTGCGGCGTAGATCGGTGGGATTACAGCCGAAGGCCACACGCATCGAGTCGTTGAATTGGCGTATGCTGCCGAAGCCGGCGACGAACGCGATTTCAGAAAGCGGCATGCTGGTCTGGTCGATGAGCAGGCGTGCGGTCTGGGTGCGACGCGTCCGGGCCAGGGCCAGCGGCCCGGCGCCCACTTCCGCGCGCAGCTCGCGGTGGAGATGACGCGGGCTGACGGCCAGCCGTCGGGCCAGGCCGGAAATGCGATCGGTATCAACCGCACCCTCGGCGATGAGCCGGAGGGCACGACCCACGAGATCCGCGCGCACATTCCAATCGGGTGAGTGGGGAGCGACATCGGGGCGGCAGCGCCGGCAGGCTCGAAATCCGGCTGCCTCCGCTGCGCTGGCCGACGGATAGAAGCGGACATTCTGGGGGCGTGGCGTCTGTGCCGGACAGATCGGCCGGCAGTATATGCCGGTCGAGGTCACCCCGGTAAAGAACCGCCCGTCGAAGCGGGCGTCACGGCTCTGAATCGCGCGGTAGCAGGTGTCGAAGTCGATATCCACGCCGTATTATCGACCGCCTCACCCATCGATTGCTGGCGGTTTTCGGACATGGTCGTCATGGTCCTCCGAGGAAATGATGACAAGAAGTCCTCAGGGGCCGACCTCGTCGCGTCGAGCGTACAGGTCTCGCAATACACCAATCTCGGCACCGTGGTGGATAGCCTCAGTCGCGACGTTGGCGACCACTCTCCCGTGGGGTGCCGCTTCCGGCCACCAGGGAATGCGGACGGGG
>DAINCT010000283.1:0-5531 GCA_036732245.1 Chloroflexota bacterium
TCATTACTCAGCCGCATATCGAACCACGGCCGTGGCCGGACGACGGCCGCGGCCCGAATTCCGCTGGGTTGTTTGGAGTGCGGCGGGGCAGCGCGAGAGCGAGGCGAAGCGAGGGGCTGTAAAATTTCTCGGTCGCGCAGCCGCTGACGCTGTCCGGGTCCATGCGTTCCGTGATGGGTTTTTCCCGGCCGAGTTTGCCAAGATAAAGGAAGCCTTCGAAAGCCTGGCGCGTGAGTTCCGGCCTGACATTGTCTTTACCCACGCGCGAGACGATCGGCATCAGGACCACCGTGTCGTGTCAGACCTTACCTGGAACACCTTTCGAAACCAGCTGATTCTGGAGTACGAGATTCCAAAGTGGGACGGGGATCTCGGGCAGCCGAATCTCTATGTACCGGTGAGCCAGGCGGCGGCGCGTCGCAAAACTCGCGCGCTCTTGTCTGTATTCGGCACTCAGCGCCCGAAGGATTGGTTCAGCGAGCAAACCTTCCTTGGACTGATGCACCTTCGTGGAATGGAGTGTCGTGCGGCTGATGGTCATGCCGAAGCGTTTTACGCGCGCAAGATAACTCTTCCTCTATAGGATCGCGGGTCAGCCACGACTCCCGGCAAGAGCTGCGGCGGCTGGAACCGAAAGCGCGCCGCTGCGTCGGTCCCCCATCTCCCAACTGCATGCGAACATCACGACAGGGTTTTGCGTAATCCCACGCATAAGGCCGTAGCGGTTGGAAGGCTGTACCTCGATGGCGGTGCAGTTCGGCAGAACGTCGTGATAAATGTGGCCGTAGTTCGCGGCGAACAGGGAAAGAGTGTAACGGCCAGGAACCACGTTAAGATCTTCAATCCGGACGTCTATGCATCCGGCGCCGGCGCGGACCGCAGGGATTGCGAACCCGCTGTTATAGGTATGAACCTGGGCAACCATGATTCCGAGCGACGTCCAGATCTCAATGCCAAAAATCGGCTCAACCACGTCGCGCTTCGCCTCGAAGTAGAGCCGCACAACGAAACTGTCGCCACAACGCACAGTTGCGGGCCCGCTTCGATCGGCGCTAAGGATCTCGATTCTGCTGAAGCGGATGTCGCCACTACCTGACCTGTCGGCAATTTCGCCGAGGTCTCGCACGACGTCGTCGGTCGTGGAGAACGCTGCCAGATAGGATTTGATGACCTCCGATGGCCTACCGTCCTCCTTCATGCGGCCTCGGTCGATCCATATTGCGCGGGAGCAGAGGGAGTGGACAGCAGCGAGGTTATGTGAGACGAATACGACCGTGCGTCCGCTGGAGTGGAGATCGCTCATCGCCTGGAGGCACTTGCGCTGAAACTCCCCGTCCCCGACCGCAAGGACCTCGTCAACGATAAGGATGTCCGATTCGAGATTGGCGGCCACCGCAAAGCCAAGACGCATCTTCATGCCGCTCGAGTATCGCTTGATCGGCGTATCGATGAACTGCTCGATCTCCGCAAAGGCAACGATCTCATCCAGCTTCGCGTCGATCCGCTTCTTCTTCATGCCGAGAATGCAGCCGCTGAGATAGACATTTTCTCGTCCGGTAAGCTCCTCGTGAAACCCGGTTCCGACTTCCAGCAGCGAGGCAACCTTTCCGCGCACGCGGATGGCTCCAGAGGTGGGGCGAGTGATCCGTGACAGGATTTTGAGCAGAGTGCTCTTGCCTGCTCCGTTGCGTCCGACGATCCCGAGTACCTCACCGGCCTTGAGTTGGAAATTGATGTCGCGCAGAGCCCAGAGCGTCTTCCGCTCGTCGGCCTCTTTTTTTTTCCACGCGGACTGAAACAAGTTCACCAGCGCCTCGCGGAGCATCCCGCCCTGGGTCTGTCCCAGTCTGAACTGCTTACTAACGTTTTCGACCGTGATCGCGATTGTCACTGGATGAGACCGGTCATACGATGTCGGTGAAGAGGCCTTCTACGCGCCGGAAGTACGTCGTCCCGATGATCAGGACCAGGATTGTCGCTGCGAGCGACAACAGCAGACTGGACCTATCAAATGGTGCCGAAGGTGCGACCGTCGCTCTGAAAGCTTCGATGATTCCGCTCAGCGGATTGATGGCGAGGAGCCATCGGAACTGATGTGGTACGGCCTTCGTCGGGTAAATGACCGGCGTCAGGAACATCCAGATTTGAACCATGAATGGTATGGCGTGCTTTACGTCACGATACTTTACGTTCACCGCCGAGAGTACGACGCCCATTCCGAAACTGAATGCGAAAAGGAGCGCGGTCAGCGGCAGCCACAGAACGAGGCGCCAGCTCAGCACACCGTAATAAGCCATCATGGCCACGAGTATCAGCGCGCCGATCGCCAGGTCCGCCACCGCCACTAGTGCGCCTGAGGCCGGAAGTATCAGACGCGGGAAATACACCTTCTTGATGAGATCTCCGTTGCCCACAAGGCTGTTGCCGGCGTTGGTGACGGTGGCGGCGAAATACATCCACGGCAACAGGGCGCTGAAGTAGAAGATGGGCGCGGGTATTCCACCCGTGTCCACCTTTACGACAACGCCGAATAGAAAGGTGAAAACCAGCATGGTTATCATTGGTTGGAGCACTGCCCAAGCCGCCCCAAGAATCGTCTGCCGGTATCGGATCGTGATGTCGCGCCATGCCAGGAAGAAGAACAGTTCGCGGTAGCTCCAGAGGTCCCGAGCCGCTTCAACGAGGGTGGGAGTAGCGGACGTCGTGTACTCCCCCGCCTTTTGAGACGCTGCGGTAGACGGGAAGGCCATCGTGCTGTCCGCGCTCACGTCACCCGCCTCAGCCAAATCTCTCGCCAATACGAGAGGATGTTGCGCTGGCAGAAGAGGCGGTGCGTGCTCCGCTCTCCAGAGCAGTACACTCCGTCGAGTATGACGCACCCATTAGGCAGCGTGATCATGCGGCCATTCTTTTCGTTGACGATCCGGTCGACCCGACGCAGTACTCTGAAGGTGCCCCCGGAAAACCGCCACATCTCTACATCGTAGTATAGACCCCGGTTCTTCGACCGCTTGTCCAGGGTGGCGTAGATCTCTGTCCGGGATTTTACCTGAACGAGTTCACCGGGCTGCAGATCAAGACGCTCGGTAGGGGTGGTCGTCAGCTTCCCTCCGAAATAGGGGAAAGTGCGAGGAGCACGGAGCCTTCGGCGGACCATCGCATACACGGCAAACCAGCACCCGCGAAGGAATTGCGCGGGCGATACGTTGCGCGTGCCAATGTCGCGCAGATACTGTCGCACGTCCCACCACGCGAGACCCTCACTGGCCCGCAATAGCTCGGTCGCCTGGCAGAAGTACCGCACGCCCTGCTGATCGACGCCGCGAGCTGCTCGCGCGAGGAGCGCGTTCAGAACAGGGTCGGCGTCGTCCCCATGCCCATTGGTCTGATTCCGCGCCTTGATCTGAACCAGCGCGACCCCGCCGGCTCTGACCACTGCCCGTTTTAGCCACGCTTCCTTCCAGAAGAGCAGGCACCCCGCTTGGCAGCCATCGTGACCGCACCCATCGCAGCGAGTCTGCTCGAGATGAACCGTTCGGTACATCCGCCGGGCGTTATTGTTGGCGATCGTATCACAGGTCTTGTCCGCCCGTTGGGAAACGCGGAGCTGCTGCCCGCAGAACTGGAGCATCTCCGGCATGAACGGCAGCGAGTCGAGCTCGCCCTTCTCGTCGAGCGTTGCCAGGATCTCAGCCGCGCCGCGAACCTCGACTAGTTCTCCCGCGCGGAGATCCAGGGTCTGCTGTGAATCGGGGTGGCTCGGTTTCTTGGGATAGTCTCTCGAGCCCGGTATCTGAGGGGAGAACCGGACGGTAAGAGGATCGCTATTTGGTGAACGAACTAGAATCGCGTGACCCCGGAAGCGGATATCGGTAACATCTTGATTTTGGACCAGACGCAGGACTCAGAACGAGCGAGTCCCAACATCAGCGGGAACTTTTTGCCTTTTTATGCAAATACCCGGCTCAGTGCATACTCCTCCGTCCCGTCTGTTCGGAATCGCTTAATCCGCCATTTTTCCGATTGCGCTGCCTTCCACGCTCAAAGGGACCATACCGCAGACCTCGTCTGCCGGCAGGTATGATGGCACCGGGAGCCAAACTGTTGCGGCGAAGCCACACGAGTGTGACGCCCCGCACGTTCACCGATCACGGGTGGATGTAGACCACTGCCATGCCGCTGAAGGGAGCGGTGAGCGTGGGCGCGCCGCCGCCTGCGACTGTTCCGCCCGCCGTTGTCTGGCCATTTGCCGGATTGAACCACTCGACCATGAGCGATCCTGATACGGCCGAGAGGTTAACGGTCACACTCCCGCCGCCGGGCACCAGCACCAGGTATTCACTGCCCACCACGGCCAGACAGTACCCGCTATTGGCGAGGTCACCACGGGGCACCGCGTGGGCCAGGTCCATTCGCAGCGCGTAGGATCTGGCATACCCCATGTTCATCCGGGTCGCCTCCCACTTCGGATCGTTTGGATCGTAGGCCGGGTCTCTCATGCCGGGACTGTTGTCATAACCGTCCATGAGCAGCGGATTGTGGCCATACGTGAGACTCCTCCAGGGCCAGGACGCATCACCGCAGATCCCGCACAAGTGGTCGGTGTCCCAGAGGCTCACCTTGGAGCCGTCGGCCACCACGGGGTTGTCGAGATCGCCAGGCAGGGACACCCACTCGGCTGTGCTGTTCAGTACATCGCTGGCCGTTCCGTTGGGCCACGGCACGGTCATGCCGATGGGGTGGTGCTTGGGCTTGGTCGCCTCATAGCCCCGGATCACGTCGATCATGTGGTACTGCCAGGTGACCGCGTCGGGGGATCCATCGCTCTCGTTGACTATCTCGTAGATCACGTTGTCCAGGTCGTTGACCGCGTCGATTACTGCCTTGACGTAGGTCTCCTGGAGTGCCGTGACCGCCGGGATCGCGAGTGTCTGGGTCGCAAGGCCCATTCCGGTACCATTCGGGTCGCCGTCGATGCCGTTGATGTTGTTTGCCGCATTGAACGGGTGCGACAGCCAGGGGTTGGAAGCCGTCGCGCTCCCTTTCATCGCCACGCTAAAGCCGTCGAAGAGCATGACTGAGACGTAGATCCCGCGAGCCCCGGCATCGATCACCCGCTGTCTGACCCGGGCCAAATAGTCGGGATTGAGCTGCGTCAGATCAAACTTCGGGGCTGAGTCAATTGTTATCCCGGGCCCGGTCCTCACGTAAGGGTTGGGCGAGAACCATTGGTCGTAACTGTCCAGGGGATTCCACTTGGCCTGCTCCCACATATACAGACGCGAGAAGTTGTGGTTATGACGCTGGAGAAAATCGAGGAAGGCTGAATAGTCGAACGCCGGTGGCGGGTTCGACAGCCCGTTATCCTGTATGGTGTTCCAATATTCTGACCCCGTCAGATACACAACCCGCCCCGAAGGATCGGCAAAATAACGCGGGTTGACCGTGCTCACTCGCAGCGGACCAGTAGCCGGCCCTTGATTGACCGTGATCGTTGGCGTCGGACTCGAGCTCACCGTCTCGCTCGTCGC
>DAINCT010000284.1:0-5516 GCA_036732245.1 Chloroflexota bacterium
GCCGTGAATCGGTCTGATTCCGTCCGGCCGGGGAGCACGTATGCCAGCGCCTGTTCCTCTTTCTGCAGTCTGCGCCCAGGGTCACTGGATCACCACGTGCAATGAACGCACTTTTGAACGCAGTCTGTTGCTACGCTCTAGTACACGGAGATGAGAGCAGCATGCTACGATCTCCCGGGTTCGAAGAGACTGGAGGGAGAGTCGGCATTTGGCGATCGTCCGGCAGACGGGGTTCGGTACGTTGGTGCGGGGTTATCGCCTCGCGGCAGGGCTGACCCAGGAGGAGTTGGCCGACCGGGCACGAATGAGCCGCCGTGCCATCAGCGACCTGGAACGAGGTGCTCGCACCAAACCCTGGCGACATACAGTGAAACTCCTGGCCGATGCTCTCGACCTGAGCGCTGAAGAGCGACAAGCGCTGGAGCGATCGATCGACCGGGCCCGGAGGCCTGCTGCGGCGAGTTCGAATCCGGCGGCGGTCGAATTCCAAACAACCGAGATGACGCCACTCATCGGGCGAGAACACGAGGAAGCGGCGATCGTCCACCTCTTGCAGCGCAGGGACGTTCGGATGCTCACATTGTCTGGAGCAGGCGGCGTGGGAAAGACGCGCCTTGCCCTCCGCGTCGCCGGTACTGCGGCTGCGACCTATTCCGACGGCGTACTATTCGTGCCGCTGACGCCACTGCGAAACGCCGAGCACGTCGTCTCGGCGATTGCCGGCGCGCTCGATCTGCCAGAGACACAGGGGCAGACGCTCCATGAGACCGTCCAGAACGTCCTGCGGCCGCGTCATCTCCTCCTCCTCCTGGACAATTTCGAGCATCTGCTTGGTGCCGCCCGCTTCCTTACCGAATTGTTAGCGTCATGCCCGAGGCTCACCATACTCGTCACCAGTCGAGAACCGCTCCATCTGAGCGGCGAGCACGAATTCGTTGTGCCGCCGCTTGCCGGCCCACCGGCGGCCGAGAGCACCGCCTCCGCCCAAGATCTCACTCGTTACCCTGCATCCGCCCTTTTACTCGCGCGGGCGCGCGCGATAGGCCTCGATGCTCGCATGGACCGCAGTCAGGCCGCTGCCATGGGAGAGATCTGCCGGCAGCTTGATGGCTTGCCCCTCGCGCTTGAATTGGCGGCTGCTCAACTCAAGTACGAGTCGCCACAACAGCTTCTGGTCCACCTGAAGCGGCGGTTTGAGGTGCTGGTCGGCGGCCCGCGGGATCTACCTACCCGTCAGCAAACCATGCGCGACTGCATTGCCTGGAGCTACGACTTGCTCAGCCCGGAAGAGCAAGATATCTTCTGCCGGCTGGCGGTCTTTGTGGGAGGCTGTGCGGTCGACACGATTGAAGAGATCGTTCGGCACGATGAAACGCCTCGCGTCGACCTGAGGACGACACTTCGTTCGCTCGTCGATCAAAGTGTGCTGGTGGTTGATTGGACAGATAGGGAGCAGGCCCGAGTCACGATGCTGGAGACGATTCGCGAGTATGCCCTGGAACGTCTGGAAGAGCGCGGCGAGTTTGATCGAGCATCTGCCGCGTATGCGCGCTACTACCTGACCCTGGCTGAAGATAGCTGGCAGCAACTGTTCCGCGCCGGTGAAGCCGCCTGTTTACGACGGCTCGTTGCAGAGCGGGACAATCTACGAGCCGTCCTGGAATGGGCGCTCGAACATGACATCGAGTTGGGGCTGAAGATGGGTGGCGCCTTGCTGCGATTTTTCAACCTGGATGGCCACTATCAGGATTGGAGGAGATTGATCGAGCGGGCGCTGGCAGCGGGCGGCGACACTGCGCTGCCGGTACGCGGCCAGGCCCTGGTCACCGCGGGGTGGATGGCGCTCCAACAGGGAGATATCACCGCGGCACTTGGCCGGTACCAGGAGGCTCAAGCGATTGGCCGTGAGCTCGGCGATCAATTGCTCGTCCTGACCGTCATCCCGGGCCTCGGACAGGCCACCCTGGCGCGAGGTGACATCGCGGCGGCGATTGCCTTATTCCGGGAAGGCATCGACCTCTGCCACGAGCAGGGAGTGACCTATATGCTCGGTTCCCTCGTGTACGGTCTGGGCATGGCATTCCAGCTCCAGGGTGATCTTGATCTGGCTCGCGCACATTTGAATGAGTCAGTCACGCTGTTTAAGGCCCATGGTGAACGCGTCTCCATCGGTTCAGCGCTCCGTGCGCTGGGTGGCATCGCTTTGACTCAACGGAAATTCGAGGACGCACGGATGTGGTTTCAAGACGGATTACAGGCCGCTCTGGTGAACAAACATCCTGACGGTATCGCAGTGGCACTCGAAGGGCTTGCAGTAGCTCTGGCAGCCCTCGGACAGTGGGAGCGTGCAGCTCGCCTCTGGGGAGCCGCCGAGGCGTTACATGAGAGAGTGCACGGAGTCACGCCGCGTGACGCCCCGATCCTCTTCGTACGGCTCCCCCAACTCTCTCCCCACTTGAGCGCGATTTCGGCCTATTTCAACGAGCCTGGATGGAAAGCAGCTCAAGCAGAGGGCCATGCCACTCCTCTGGAGGAAGTGATCGCCTCGCTGCAAAACGTCGATTCGGTGTAGTCGCCGCACTACCGGTGCTAGCACCAATCTACAGCTCGTCGCGTGTGTACCGACCGACGCCGGCTACAGGTCGAGGTCCTTTACCCTCGGCGGCTCATCCACCTCAGTCCCATTCGCAGTGAGATGCGCGCTGTGATCGAGCGCGTTCAGCAGGCGGGTGAATGCGTCGTCCAGGTCGTCTCGATCTACCTTGTTCTCGAGCGAGATGCGAATACCGGCTATCTCGCGCGCCAGAAAATCCATTGATGCGAGCGTGCGGGCATTCATCTCGCGGTCGCGCTCCGCCTGGATCCGGTCGCGTTCCGTCTGTCGATTTTGCGCGAGCAGGATGAGCGGTGCCGCGTACGCCGCCTGCGTCGAGAACATGAGATTGAGCAGGATGAACGGGTAGGGATCGAATCGGAGTGCGATGACCGCGACGTTGATGGCGATCCATATGACCACCAGGACGCTCTGGATACCTAGGTATCGTCCGGTGCCGAGGAACCGGGCGATCGTCTCGGCAAACGATCCGAAGGCATCGGGATTGTAGCTTGGTCGCCGCATGCCACGTGGCGTGGAGAGGTCATCCCGCATCAGCCCATCACCTGGTTCGCCAGTTACCCGGCAGCAGCCGATCGAGCACATCGTCCACCGTTACGGCACCGACCAGCCGCCCCTCGTCGTCGACAATCGGTACGGCCACGGCGTCATACGCCGCCAGACGAATAGCCACCTCATGATCCGAGACATCCGGCGAGATGGGTTCTGGCTGCTCGTCGAGGCAACGACTCAGCGGTTTCGACGGCACCTCACGCAGCAGGCGCTGAAAACCAATGACGCCCAAATAGCGCCCCGTGGGCGTTTCATTGGGCAGTGCCGTCACAAACACTTCCGCCGCCATGGCCGCCGGTATGTCCGAGTCGCGTACGCGCGCCAGCGCCTCGGCCACAGTGGCCGTGGGCGGCATGATGACCGGTTCCGGAGTCATCAGTCCACCGGCCGTATTTGCACCGTAGTTCAGCAAGCGGCGCACCGGCTCCGCCTCGTCCGGCGCCATAGCGCTGAGCAATTCATCGCGCCGTCCGGTTGGCAGCTCTCCCAATAGGTCGGCAGCGTCGTCAGCCTCCATTTCGTTGAGCACACGCGCCGCATGCTCCAGATCGAGACCTTCCACAATCCGCACCTGCTCCGCCTCCGGTAGCTCTTCCAGCAGATCGGCCAGGCGCTCTTCCTGTAGCTCGCGTGCCAGGATGCGCCGCCGCTCGGGTGGCAGCTTCCGGATCGCTTCGGCCATTTCGGTGGGGTGCAGTAGCCCGATCGCCGCCGCTTGACGCCCCTCCGGTCGCTCCTCCACGAAAAGTTCCGCTGCCTCGGTCCAGTCCACGATCTCCGGCACCCGCCGGCCAGGCAGCAAGGCGGCGCCCGCCAGTGCGACGGTCGACACCTCCCAGGCAAACGACTCTCCACGTACCGGACTGATCCCGACGTCGACCACCCGCCGACCACGCACCCGGCGTCCCAGGATTTCACCCACCACCAGCGATTCCCCCGGCCGCAGCTCGAATTGGTGCAGGTTGATCGAGCCGTAGCGGAGCCGTGCACCGTCGGCGTTCAGTTCACCCACGCGCCCGATGCTCACGAAGACCCGACGCCGCTGGCCGGACATCACAAAGCCGTTCACGCGTGGCGGCTCGCCGTTGGCCGCGGCGCGCAACACGACATCGACCAGACGGCCGACTTCCGAGCCGTCGGTGCCGACCAGCGGCAATCGCACCAGGCGGGACACATACACCACGCGTTCAGGCACGAGGCAGTCCTTACAAATAGATTGGGTATCTCAAGGCCACCATACTATGCACCGGTTGTCTCTGTCCGTACCCACGGGTTTGCGTCTAAATCAGGCACCGGCTTGCCTCGAACCACCCGGTGTCGATACGCTTCGGCGGTGACCGATTCGAATCTCGTGCAACATCACAGCACCGCAAGAAGGAATGCATGAAGCATCTGCTCGTTCCGCTCCTTGGGCTCTCCATCCTGGTCGGGGCAGTACCTGTTCCTGCCAGGGCGGCAACTGTCCCTACCGCCAAGTACGTCTGTCTGATCGTGCTCGATGCCGGTCGGCCCGATTACATCACAAGAAATCTGAGCGCCATGCCGAACATGCGTGTCCTCTTGCAACACGGCCGTATATATGACCGAGCCTGGGTGGGTGATCTGATGAGTATCACCCCGCCCGGTCATGCCGTGATCGGAACCGGCTCCCTCCCCAAGAATGATGGGGGCATCGTCAACTGGGATTGGGGGGTCCACAGTACCGGCAAGATCTCTCCCACCATGCAAGCCCTCCAGAGCTACCAGAACGGCTGGGCCTTCAAACTCATCAAGGACTCAGGCACCCCAACCCTGGCAGGCGTGATCCATACCAAGTACCCCACGGGTCTGGTGATCGCCGGGAGTGGAGCACACTTCCATGCGGCTGGTCCCATGGGAGGACCGGATGCCAACTGGATCTTCTCCTACGATCGGATCAACGGGAACTGGGCGCCATACAGCTTGAGTCCCGGACATCCGGTGCCACAGAGCCTGATCACCGATCCCTCCCTCCGCACTCCCCTGGTCGCCAGCAACGGAAGCACCGTCCCCCTGGTCTACGATCCGGTCAAATTGGGGACGCAGGACTCGTTGGTGGTGAACTTCGCGATCAAGTCACTGCAGCAGTACCGGCCACGTGGCATCCTGATCAATCTGCCGGAGGTGGATACCGCGGGCCACTGGTCGTTGAATTGGTATCCGGAGGAAGCGCGACTGTACCGCTCCTTCGATGCCGATCTGGGCCGGTTGGTGGCCGCCTACAAGCAGGCGGGAATCTACAACCAGACGATGTTCGTCATCACGGCCGACCACGGCATGATTCAGTCACAGACCCGAGTGTTCGACAAGGACGGCGTGGTGAGCTTCATCC